>JBDSOK010000098.1:0-6720 GCA_039914845.1 Nitrospiria bacterium
GGCGCAGCGGTATCCCGCCGTCGCGGCGGCGGACGGGACGGCGCTCATCGTGTGGATCGACGGCCGGACGTCGGATCGGTTCGCGCTCTACGGCGCCCGGTTGGATTCCGACGGCCGGGTCATGGACCCCGGCGGTGTGCCGCTCTCGACCGCGCCGCGCCTGCACATGTTTCCGGCCCTGGCGTGCGGGCCGGCCGATTGTCTGGTCGTCTGGGAGGAGGAGCATCCCTCCGCGGGGCCGATCACCCGCGTGACCGACGTCGTCCGTGATGTGATGACGCTCCGCTGGGACGGCGGCGCGCCGGGTGTCCCCCGTGTGCTGGCGCCCGGTGCCCTGGGCAATCACTTCACCCGCGTCGCGGCGGGAGGGGATCGAGCCCTCGTCGTCTGGAAGGATTATCGCTCCGGTTTGGCCGGAGGCTTCGGTCGCCTCGTCGGGCCCCTCGAATGATGCGGTGGGCCGCGTGGTTTGCGTGGCTGACCCCGGCGATTGCCGCCGCCGCCGAGCCGGTCCTCATCAATCAGATTGCGGTGTCACCGGCCGCCCCCGACGTGCTGTACGCCGCGGGCCGCCCCATCGGCGTGCTTAAAAGCCTCGACCGCGGCCGGACGTGGACGCCGGCCCGCCGGGGGCTGCAGAATCCGAGCGCCTACCACCTGGCGCTGCACCCGACCGACCCCGACGTGCTCTACGTGGGCACGTTCGGCGGCGGCGTCTCCCGCAGCGGCGACGGCGCCGGGACCTGGGCAGCCGTCAACTCGGGCCTGGGCAACACCAATATCCACGCGCTTGCGATCGACCCCGCCAATCCCCGGCGCCTCATCGCGTCCACCTCGACCGGCGAGGTCTTCCAGACCCTGGATGAGGGGACGACCTGGGCTCCCTACGGCGAGGGACTGCCCGCGTACGACGGCGAGGTCTTGTCCTCGTTGTTCTTCCGCGCCGGCCTTCTCTCCCTGGGCCAAGGCGCCGTGTTCGAGCGGGAGGCCAGGGCCCCCGCATGGCGCGCCGCGGGGCCCGATCTCGCCGCGAAGGCGGTCTCTGCGCTCGCGGTCGACGCCGGCGGGGCGTTGCTGGTCGGGACCAGATACGGCGGTCTCTACCGGGAGGCCTCGGGGAATCGCGGCTGGAGCCCGGTGGGGGCCGAATTTCGACAGGATTGGATTCGGACGATCGTCGCCGATCCGCGCCGCTCGGGGCGACTGATGGTCAGCGTTCTGGGCCGGGGGCTCTTCGGAAGCCGCGACGCGGGCCGGAGTTGGCACAGGTTGGAAACCGGTTTGCCGCCGAACGACGACCTGGAAACGGTGGTCGCGGACCCCCGTGACCCCGACCGCCTCTACGCGGGGACGCACCATCACGGTCTCTACGCGTCGACGGACGGGGGCCGGAGTTGGAGGCCGCCCGAGGGCATCGTCTACGAATCGGTGGAAGAGGTCATCGCGTCGCTGGATCGCGCCGGTGAGTCGCCGCCCTCCGCCCGCCGCCCCGCCCCGCCCGCGGCGTTCGCCAAGTGCAACCAATGCCATGGGTGGATCGATCCCGTGCTGAACGGGAAGGCGACGTACTGGCGCGTCGCCGCGAACCGACGGAACTGGGTTCCCACCGTGGCGCGGATGGCGAGGGGGGCCGGGTTGACGCCGGCAGAGCAACGCGAGGTTATCGAGTTCTTGGAGCGCTCTACCGGCTCCACCCCGAAAAAAAATCCTTGACTCGGTTCCTGAGCCTGTGCTAACGCTTATCACTCGTTTAGCTCCAGCTTGATCGGAGGGTGGCCTATGTGCACATCGGGATGCTCCAAGTCTGCTCGCCCGTCAATCCGATCCACTGCTCTCCGTTTCTTCCGCCGCTCACCGTGGAGTTGCCACCGATGATCCTGCTGCCCATCCGACGTTCTTATCGCGCGTTCTTTCTCGTCATGGCCGTCAGCCTATTCGGTTTCCTCGTGCCGACCTTCACCGCGACGGCCGAAGCCGCCCTCTGTGACGGGACCGCGACGCCGTGCGTCGAGGACCCGGCCATCGACAATTGCGTGCAGTGCCACAGTATCAAGGTTCAGGGCGGCAACCGCAACGGCACCGACCGCTTCCTGACGGTGAGCTCCAGTACGAACCGGCACATCCTCGGACCGCGGCAGTCCGATTGGACGGCCGACGTGAGCGGGATGATCAGCAAGGGCGCGCCGGGCGACACCACCAAGGCCGCCAAGACCTCGGCCTATCTCAATACCAATTACTGCACGACGTGTACCGGGCCGATCCTCTCCAGCGCCACGATCTCGGGCATCACCAGCACCGCCGCAAAGGTGGAATGGACGACGTCGGGCAGCGGGTTCGGCGATCTGGCGGCCACGAGTTGCGTGATCTACGGCACGTCGACCACGTCGATGACCGGCGATACCTGCAACAGCGCCGACCCCAACTATGATCCGAACGGCGCGAGCCTCGTCACGACCCATTCCGTGTCCTTGACCGGCCTGACGCCGCTTACCAAGCATTACGTCGTGCACCGATCATCGGCAGGGGGCCTGACGACGTCCTACACCTTGGCAGCCAGTTTCACCACGCCACCGAGTGGGGGCGGCGGCGGAGGCGGGGGCGGCGCGTTGGGGACCATCGTCTCGCTTGCGGTCGGAGACTTCAATAATGACGCAAAGCTCGACCTGGGGGTCGGGGTGAGCACGAAGAACCACGTCATCTCCTACCTCGGCAACGGCACGGGTGGGTTTACCAAGGGCCAGACGCTGGCCAATGTCGGGACCACGCCGACGTCCATCACCTCGGGCGGGGTCAAGGGCGATTTCAACGGCGACGGGCGCGACGATCTGGCCGCCGCGAACTTCGGCTCGAAGAACGTAGCCGTCTTCCTGGGCACGGTCGCGTCGGGATTCCAAACCACGGCGGTCTCGAGTCTTTCCGTCGCCGATCCGCCGACCGCGGTGGCGGCGGGTGATTTCAGCGGGGACGGCAGGTTGGATCTGGCCGTGGCGACCGTGATGTCCGACGGTTCCCGAGGATTCGTCTTGCTCTTCACCGGTAATGGAACGGGCCAGTTCACCGGGCCGCTGACCACGCTGGACGTTGAAGTCTCGACCGCCGTGGGGCCGACAATCAGCTCGATCACGCCGAACACGCTTGACTGCGTCGGGCTGCCGGGCGATATCACCATCACTGGAACCCTGCTGTTGGAGGGGTTGACGGTGTCCCTGGACGGGACGCTGCCGCTGACCGTCAAGTCGGTCTCCGCCGACTCGACCACGGTGGTCGCGACCGTGCCGAGCACGGCCACTTCCGGCGTCCACTCCGTGGTGGTCACCGTCAGTGGGCTGCCTCCGGCCTCGGGCAATTTAACTATCGCTCCCCGCGTGATCTCGATCACGTCGGTCAACCCCTCTTCACGCACCTATGGGGCCGCCGGGGGGCAGATCTGGATTTACGGCGAGAACTTCATCGCGGGCGGGACGCTGAAGATCGGCAATGTGAGCGGAACGACCGTGACCGGGTCCTCGGCGACGGCCGCCACGCCGTTCGTGTTCGTCAATAGCCGAGAGGTCAGAGCGTATCTGGACGGCGCGGCCCTCCCGGTCGGCAGCTATGAGGTGTCCTACGCCAATCCCGATGGATGCGCAGGAGTTGCCTATCTGGCGAACGCGTTTACCGTCACCGCGCCTCAGCCGATCTTGTCGCCGCCGTTGTCGCCGTCCGAGGTGTTCTATGGGTTGACGCCCAGCGGGTCGGTCACCCTGTGGGGCGATAACTTCGTGATGGGCGCGACGATGACGATCGGGGGTTTGAGCGGGACGACCGTGACGGGGACCACCGCCACGGCGACGACGCCCTTTGTTTTCGTCAACAAAACGCAGCTGAAGTTTTACTGGGACAATCGCTCGCTTCCGCTGGGCGCGTATGCCATAGCGGTGACCAATCCGCCGTCGGCGGGCTCGTTGACTGGCTCGCTGACCAACGCGTTCACGGTCAAAGCCCCACAGCCGATCGTGAGTTCGGTGACGCCCACGTCGGTCATCTACGACGTGAGCGCGAGTCAATCGGTCAGCGTCTACGGGGCGAATTTCCTCTCAGGGGCGACCATCACCGTCGGAGGGGTGAGCGGAACGACGGTGACCGGCACCGACGCCACCGCTTCCACGCCATTCGTGTGGTTGAACAGCGGGCAATTGAAGTTTTTCTGGAACCGCACCTCGCTCCTGCCTGGTGTCTACGACGTGCAGGTGACCAATCCGTCCGCCTCCGGAAGCTTGATGGGCACCCTGGCGGGGGGCTTTACGGTGAGCGGCGCGCAGCCCAGTGTGACGTCGGTCAGCCCGACACCGGTGACCTATGCCGTCACCGCGAGTTCGTCGATTACCATATACGGCGACAATTTCGTGGTCGGTGGCACGATCACGGTCGGGTCGCTTTCCGGCGCGACGGTCGCGTCGACGGCGACTGCGGCGACGGCGACCACGCCCTTCATCTTCGTCAATAAAACCCAGTTGAAGTTCTACTGGCCGAATACGGCACTTCCTCCGGGCACGCACGATGTGCAGGTGACTAATACCGCGGCCTCCGGCGGCCTCTCCACCACCTCGGTCGGGGCCTTTACGGTCACGGCTCCGCAACCGACGGTGACGAATCTGAGCCCTGCGCAACTCACCTATGGTCTTTCTGCGAGTACCGGCATCACGATTTTCGGGTCCAATTTCGTGGTGGGCGCCACCATCACGTTGGGGGGCTTATCGGGGACGACCGTGGCCGGCAGCGTGGCGTCCGTCACGACGCGATACGTCTTTGTCAATAATAGCCAACTCACCTTCTATTGGCCGAATACATCGCTCCCTCCGGGGGTGTATACCCTCAATATCGTGAACCCGGCGGCAGCCGGTGGGTTGGGGACGGTCAAGACCGACGCGTTCACGGTTGTGGCGCCCCAGCCGGGAGTGTCTTCGGCATCTCCGAGTCCCGTGACGTATGGCGTGAGCGCGAGCAGTTCGATTACCGTGTGGGGGAGCGGCTTCATCCAGGGCGCGACGATCACGGTGGGCAGTTTATCGGGTGCGACAGTTGCCGGTTCGACCGCTTCCGCGACCATGCCCTTTGTTTTCGTCAACAACTCACAGTTGAAGTTTTATTGGAACAACACGGGATTGCCGACGGGATCGTATACGATTGCGGTTTCGAATCCTTCGAGCGCGGGCGGGTTATCGGCGAGCTTGACGAACGGGTTCGTCGTCCAGGCGCCGCAGCCGGCCGTCACGACGGTTACCCCGGCGTCGGTGACCTACGGCGTATCGCCCAGCGGCGAGGTGACGGTGTGGGGATCGGGATTCGTGCAGGGCGCGACGATGACGGTGGGGAGCCTCTCCGGCACGACGGTCGCCGGTTCGTCCGCCTCCGCGGGGACGCCGTTCGTCTATGTCAATAGCGGTCAACTCAAGTTCTATTGGTCCAATACTTCTCTTGCGGTTGCGGCTCATGCGATAACGGTCACGAATCCGGTGACGGCCGGAGGCTTGTCGGGCACACTGGCCAATGCATTCACGGTTGCGGCGGCCCAGCCCACGCTGTCGTCGGTTCTTCCCTCACCGGTGACGTATGAGGTGACGGCAAGCAGTTCGGTCACGATCTACGGATCGGGTTTTGTGCTGGGCGCGACCATCACGGTGGGAAGTTTGTCTGGAACGATCGTGTCGGGTTCCAACGCCACGTCGGGGACGCCCTTTGTATTCGTGAACAGCACCCAATTGAAATTCTATTGGCCCAATACCTCGCTGGCGGTCGGATCGTATGCGGTCACGGTCGCCAATCCGGCGGCGGCCGGCGGGTTGGCGACCACTCTGGCCGGCGGGTTTGTCGTTGCGGCGGCACAGCCCGCACTGTCGTCGCTTCTTCCCTCCACTGTCACGTATGGAGTGACTGCGAGTGGCTCGGTGACGATCTACGGGTCAGGATTTGTGCTCGGTTCAACCATCACGGTGGGGAGCTTGTCGGGAGCGACGGTGGCCGGTTCCAGCGCTACCTCGGGGACACCCTTCGTGTATGTCAGCAGCACGCAATTGAAGTTCTACTGGCCCAATACCTCGCTTCCGATCGGATCCTACAACGTAGGTGTGACGAATACGGCGCCGGCGGGAGGTTTGACGGGTAGTTTGGCGAACGGGTTCGTGGTCCAATAGGGAGAGATTCGGTGCATTGGTGCGGCCGTGCGCTCGCGTCGGCCGTCGGTTGTTGTTGGTTGATACTGGGAGCCCCTTCCCCCGGTCTGGCCGGGGCGAAGGGGCTTTTTATCACCGACATTGCCGTCCATCCGTCAAATCCCGATAACGTATTCTCGCTGACGACCTACGCCATCGGCCTGCTGAAGAGTGTCGATCGCGGACGAACCTGGTCGCTCGCCAACCGCGGCATCCGCAGTTATTCGCTTTACCGTCTGGCGATCGATCCGCGCAATCCCGATGTCGTCTATGTGGGGGCCGGGGGCGGCGGGCTCTATGTCAGCCTCGACGGCGGCGGCACGTTCACGGAGCGAAATGACGGGCTCGGCAATACGGACATCGGATTTCTAACCCTCCATCCCGATCATCCCGATCAGCTCTACATCGTCACGTCGACCGGTGTGTATCGCAGCCCCGACCAGGGGCGGACGTGGAGCGCCTGGAATGAGGGCGACGATTTCACCGAGAGCCAGCAGTTTCAGGACCTGGTGATCGTGACGGGGACGGG
>JBDSOK010000101.1:0-3654 GCA_039914845.1 Nitrospiria bacterium
AAGACCAATAAAGAAATCGCCAACCAACTCTTGATCAGCGAAAAGACGGTTAAAATCCACGTGCGAAACATTTTTCACAAGCTCGACGTCTTCGATCGCACCCAGGCCGCCATCCAGGCAATCCGCCGCGGCATCATCCGTCTGGATATGCAAAAGTAGCGCGTTGACGGCCCTGCCCTATGAGCCGTGAGCTGTGAGCTATCGGCCATGAACTGACATGGATGAGTCCGTCCGCCGATTTCTTCAGTTCCTTTCGGTCGAAAAGGGCCTCGCCCCGCCGACGCTCGAGGCGTACGGTCGCGAGCTGGGACGATTGATCTCCTTGCTTGAGGCCCAGGGAATCGGCGCGTGGACGTCGGTGGAGCGCCGCCATCTGCGGGCCTGCCTCTCGGCGCTCGACGGGCTCGGCCTGGCGCCGCGGACCATCGCCCGCGCGGTCACGACCGTGCGCGGGCTGTACCGATTTCTGGTCGCCGAAGGCCTCGCGGTGGAAGACCCCACCGCCTCCCTGGAATCGCCCCGCCGCTCGCTCCGCCTGCCCCGTTCACTGGGCCCCACCGACGTCGAGCGTCTCTTGGCCTGCTCGCTCGGGACCGCGCCGCGGGCGGTGCGGGATGAGACGATGATCGAATTGCTCTACGCCACCGGCATGCGGGTGTCGGAACTGGTCTCGCTGCGGGTCGCGGAGGTGAATCTGGAAGCGGGATTCGTCACGCCCCTCGGCAAGGGCGCCAAGGTCCGCATCGTGCCGGTTGGCGATGTCGGTCGCGAAAAGCTGGCGCGCTATCTGGTCGGCCCGCGCCACGCTCTGCTGGACGGCCGTGAGTCGGCGCACGTGTTCATCAGCAACCGGGGCGCGGCCATGACCCGCCAGCGCTTCTGGCAGATCCTGAAGCGGTACGCGCGGGCCTCCGGGATCGAGAAACCGTTCTCACCCCACACGCTACGCCACTCGTTCGCCACCCACCTGCTGGCCCACGGGGCGGATTTGCGATCGGTCCAGGCCATGCTGGGCCACGCGCAGATCACCACCACCCAAATCTACACCCATGTGACCCGCGAGCGGCTGAAGGCCCTGCACCAGAAAGAGCACCCGAGGGGATGATCGCGGATGCCGCCGCGAAATTAGAATTCGAATCGCAAGGCGGCAAGAAAGGTTTTGCCGCCCAGGTCGATGTCGTCACCGGCGGTACCGGGAGCGTTGAC
The DNA here is from genome assembly GCA_039914845.1 of Nitrospiria bacterium. Lineage (GTDB taxonomy): Bacteria > Nitrospirota > Nitrospiria > 2-01-FULL-66-17 > 2-01-FULL-66-17 > 2-01-FULL-66-17. The sequence goes on from JBDSOK010000101.1 coordinate 1,207, forward strand.
CTTGGACCATTGCGCTTCGAGGCGCAGCGAGGTCCGCGCGATCGCATACTCGTCATAGAGGGATGATGCCGACAAGGGATCGAGGGCGTTCAACGCCAGATCGATTCCGGATCGGGCGACCCAGCCGTTCGCCCCGCCTCGGATATCTTCGTCGCCGTCCACCGCCAGCCGGTACGCCGTGCGGCGATAGCCGGCCCCCACGAACGGCACCAGGAACTGATCGCGCGAAAATCGGGCCTGGTATTCCAGCCCGGCCGTCAGTGGAATCAGCGAGAACCGCTCCTGATCGGCACTCGCCCGCCCGGTGAGGGCGCCGCGGACAAAGCCTTTGACGGCCCAATAGCCGGCCTCGCCCTGGACCCAGAGCGAGGGAAGCAGAGCGTACGAGAGCGCGACGACGGGCATCCATCCGCCCCGCGATCCGAATTGGTCGGAAAACCCCTCGACGGCGGGAACGAAGTATCCGGCGCCCAGCGCAAGGCTCCAATGCGGGTCCGGCGAAGCGACCGGCTGGGCCGGCGGCTGAGCCAGGGCGGCGGGACACCAGAGCGCCCCGGCGATCAGCAGTACAGCGAATACTCTACCCACGCGCAAGTCCCCGGCGTCTCAAAAACACCGTCATCAGGCAGACTGCCGCCGCCATGGCTACCGGCGCCCACGGCCACGCCAACCAGAGGGCGGCCGCGCCGACTACGGGCCATAAGAGCACGCGCGAGCCCGCACGCAGCCACCCCGAGTCCCGGATGACGTCGGCCAGCGGGGGGCTCAGCGTTTCGTAGGCCCGAATGAAGACACGCCCCAGCGCGTGGGGACGAAGATGGCGGTCGCGCCAGGTCCTGAGGACATCGACCTGCGGCGCCATCGTCGATCCGTACGCCGCGGTGGCGATGAAACACCCGCCGGTATCTTTGAGGGAAGGAAAGGCCACCACCGGTTCGGGCATCTCGGACACCGGGGTCGAGACGGCACCGGGAACCGCCGTGCCGTACGTGGCGCGTTTGACTCCACTGGGCTTGCTGAACTTGGTCGCCGCGTCGACCGGTGTCCCATACACCGCCGCCACGGCAACGGTGAGCGTCGGCTCCGCTATTCCCTGAACGGTAAAAGAGTAGGTCACGCCGTTTGCGAGGCCGGTGATATCTCGTGTCGTCGGACTCGCCGGCAATAACGGTGTAGACGGAGGGGGGGCGTAATCGACCTGATAGACCGTTGCGCCTTCCACCGCCGACCACGTCAGCACCACATGCGCATCGCCAAAGGTCGTGGTTAACCCCGTAGGAGCGGCCGGCGCGGCCACCCCGGGGTCGAGGCCATCGAGAGCAAGCGTGCAAGTCGCCCCGACACAGACCGCACTACTCTCGCGGGCGACCGGCGACGTAGCCGCGGCCCCCCCCACCGTTGCCGAGCCGGCATACGCCGTGGGACTGCCCACGGGAACCAGGGGGGAGGCAAAGTAGACCCGATATCCGGTGACCAAATGATCCGCGTTCACCGACCAGGAAACCGTGCAACTGATCGCCCCCGGACACGAGACAACCACGTCACGGGGAGGAAAGGGGACGCTCAAAGCGAAATCTCCCCCATACGCTCCCAGATCCTTCCCTTGCTTTCCGGCGTCGATGGCCGGCGAGCCGGCCTGCAGGTGGAAGTCCGGCTCCTCGGCATTCGGATCCACAAAGAGCGGATCTTCGTCGATAATCGGATTAAAACCGTAATCGATACCCGTGCGGGTCTGAAAAAAGAGATTGTGGCTCGGAATGATGATCTGGCTGGTGTTCGAAATGGAAATGGGGGTACCCGTCAGGCCGGAAAAGATATTGTTCTCCACGGTCGGGCTGGGTCCGCTGCAGACCACCCCGTCCTGCCCCCCGTAAAACGTTGTCTGCGAAATCTCGACGGTCGCGGTGGTGCATTCCACGCCGGTGGTGGCGGACACAATGGCCAAGTTTCTCAGGGTCGCGCCGGCTGAAACGACCCGAACCCCGACGCCGTTGACGTGCAGAATCAACCGTTGCAGCGTCACCGCCACGTTGGTTCCTTGTATATCGATCAGCGGATTGCCCGGGGTGCCGCTCAGGTCGACCCGCTCCCCGTCTTTGGCCCCAATGGTCAGCGATTCGGTGATGATGAGATTATCGGAGTAATTCCCTTCCAACACCTCGATGGTATCGCCGGAGACGGTATTGGCCCTGGCTAAGTTGATGGCGCCCTGAATCGTCGCCGCTGATCCGGGGACGGTAAATGTTTCGGCCGGGACCAGGCTGGGGACAGCCAAGAGGAGGCCGAACGCGCAACTCCAGACGATGACACGACCGGGAAGGACGTCGGATTGCATGGAACCCACTCAGTAACTGAGCAGGGAGAGGATGTGCTGGTCCCTCAATTTCTCGCGGCCGCCGAGCTCGACCAGCTCGATGAGCACGGCGATTCCGACCACCACCCCTCCCA
>JBDSOK010000115.1:0-5442 GCA_039914845.1 Nitrospiria bacterium
TACGCTCCGCGCGCAAGGACCTCCCTCCGCCTTGCATCTGGCCTTCCCTGAACAGGCTCTAAATATCGGTTATCCGGACACACTCCTACCGCGAGCGGAGTCCCAGTGACGGAGTATTCCGACAGCCGGGCGTCCGGCACGCATCTGCCGCCCGAAAGCCTCATCACCGAGATTCCGATCGTCCGGCCGGAGTCTCCTCCCGCCTATGGGTTGGCGCTGTCGTTGTTTATCGCCACCTTGGGGACGACCCTGCTCGCAGGGGCGTTGCTGGACGGCGCGGATGTCTTCACCCATCCGGCGGAATTGACGCGGGGTATTCCGTTTGCGTTTACCCTGCTGGCCATTTTGCTCACGCACGAGATGGGGCACTACATCACCTCGCGCTATTACGGGGTCAAATCCAGCCTGCCCTATTTCATCCCGGCCCCCCCGATCCCGTTTATCATCGGCACGTTCGGGGCGTTCATCAATATGCGCTCGCCGATTCTGCGTCGCGGGCCCCTGCTGGAAATCGGCGCGATGGGGCCGATCGCCGGGTTCGTGGTGGCGGTGGTGGCGGTGGCGGCGGGGTTGGTCCAATCGACCGTTCAGCCGGCCAATTCCATGGAGGGGATGAAGCTGGGGTCGCCGTTGCTCTTGCAAGCCCTCAGCGCCGTCCTGATCACGACGCCCGCCGAGGGCTATGAGTTGCTGCTGCACCCGGTGGCCTTCGCGGGCTGGATCGGGCTCTTTGTGACCGCGCTCAATCTCCTGCCGATCGGCCAACTCGACGGCGGGCACATCACCTATGCCTTATTCGGCCGGCATCACCGGACCATCTCCATCGTCGCCGTCTTAGCCTTGGCGGTCCTGGGAGTGGTCGGGTGGCCCGGTTGGTTCGTCTGGGGCATTCTGGGGGCGATCATCGGGCTGCGCCATCCGCCGGTGGTCGATCAAGATTATCCCTTGAATCGGCGGCAACGTCTCATCGCCTGGTCCAGTGTCGCGATCTTCGTCCTGACGTTCACGCCCGTCCCGTTTGCGATGTAGCGTTCGGCCTGTCGAACCCCTCCCGATCATCGGCGGCTTCTCGTCGACCCGCAGCCTCGTCCACCCGTTGCAGCAGGATCACGCCCGCCAGAAAGAGCGAGCCGATCGCCAAGACCGCCGCGCGGTGGCTGCCGGTGGCGGCGGCCAATTCCCCATAGAGCAGCGGACCGAGGACGGCGGCGAATTTGCCGGTGAGCGAAAAGAGCCCGAAGAATTCGGCGGCGCGGGCGGCGGGAGCGAAGTGAGCGAGCAGGGCGCGGCTGGCCGCCTGATTGGCCCCCAAGGTCGCGCCGGTGAAGAGGCCGATCACGTAGAATTCCGAGGCGGTCTCGACCCGCGAGGCCCAGACGGTGAGCGCGATCATGACCAGCAGGGTGAACGAGATGGCGCGCACCGACCCGATTCGGTCGGTGACCCATCCGAATCCCAGGGCCCCCGCCGCCGAGGACAATTGCATGACCAGAAAAAAGATGACGACGTCTTGAGTCGAAAACTGGAGGACGGCGGTGGCGAAAATGGCCGCGAAGACAAAAATGGTATTGACGCCGTCGTTATAGAGAAAATAGGCGAGAAAGTATCGGATGAGTTGGCGGTGGCGGCCGAGCGTCCGCAGGGTCTCGGCTACCCGGCGCACGCCCAGGGTCCATGACGATCCGGTGATGCGGAGCGGCACGGCGCGCTCCCGAAGCCAGAACAACGTTGGGAGCGCCGCCACGGCGAAGAACGCGGCGGTCAGCGGGAAGGCGAGCCGGTACTCGGCGGCGTGTTCGCCCTCCATTCCGCCGGCCAGCCACGGATAGACCAGGGCCAGCGAGGTCAGGCCGCCGACGTATCCGAAGGCCCAGCCGGCGCCCGACAATCGGCCGGTGCGCTCGGCGGGCGTGAGTTCCTTGAGAAAGGCGTCATAGAGATGCAGCGCGCAGTTATAGCCGACATTGGCGATCACGAAGAGCCCCAGACCCGCGGCCAGGTCTCCGGGCCCCACGAATCCGAGCAGGGCGGTCGGCACGACGCACACCAGCGTGGCCGCGATCAGCCATCGGCGTTTGGAGGCGGCGGCGTCGGCGATGGCGCCGATGATCGGCGACAGCAGGCCCGCGAGCACCATGGAGACGGCATACCCTCGCCCCCACCACGCCTCGCCGTGCTCCGGCGCGACGACGCGAGTGAAATACACGCTGTAGGCGACGGTCACGATGATGGTCGTAAAGGCGGAGTTGGCAAAATCGTAGCCGCACCAGGCCCACCGCTCCTTCGAAGTGACCGCTGGGCCGTTGATAGGGGGCGTCTGCTGCGTTGTCACTTCAGTTTCGCGTCCTCACGTACAACGCCGTACGCTCCGGTGCGAAACCTCGTTCCGCCTTGCATACGCCTCCCTCTCAACGGCCAGCCGTTCGATCATTGTCGGTCCCAGCGGAATCTAGGGCGCGTGAGCGAGGACGGACAGCATGGCGTCGTGGATTGCGCCGTTGCTGGCGACCACTTGCGACCCGTACGGCGAAAACGGCGCGCCGGCGAAATCGGTCACGCGGCCGCCGGCCTCCTCGACGAGGACCTGTCCCGCCGCGGTATCCCACGGGGACAGGTTGAGTTCCCAGAACCCGTCGGAGCGCCCGGCGGCGACATAGCACAGGTCGAGAGCCGCCGACCCGGTGCGCCGAATGCCTTGCGCGACGCGGCTCATATTGGCGAAATGGGGAAAGTTGGCGTGAGTGGCCCGGTGGGAGTCATAGGCAAAGCCGGTGACGAGCAGGCTGTCGCGCAGCGCGTCGGTCGAAGAGACGGTGAGGGGATGGCCGTTGCACCAAGCCCCGGATCCCCGAACGGCGGTGAACAACTCATCGCGAACGGGATCGTAGACCACCCCGAGCACGGACTCTTTTTCGTATTGCAAGCCGATCGACACGCAGAAGAAGGGGAAGCGATGGGCGTAATTGGTGGTGCCGTCGAGCGGGTCGATCAACCAACGGTATGGCGAGGCGCCCTCGTGGGCCGATCCCTCCTCCGCCACGATGCCGTGATCGGGGACGCGGGCCCGCAGACAGTCGACGATCGCGCGCTCGGAGGCGATGTCGATCTGCGTCACGAGATTGCTCTCGCCCTTGTAGCGCACATCGAGAGGACTCGTCATCCCGGTTCGGATGATCAGGCCCGCCGCTCGCGCCGCCTCGATCGCCGGCGCGAGCAGGGCCGCATGGGGGCTGTTGTCGGGTCTCATGCGTCGCATCATACCACGCCGATCTTCCGGCGAAGCCCCGCCGATCGGGTTGAGACGCCATGAGAGCGGACTCGCCCAGTACATCCCGAAAGAAGATCCGCCGCGCCATGCTCGCCCTGGCGTTGCCGGTGGTGGGCTCCAGCGTGCTCGAGCGCTTGGTCGGGCTGGTGGACGTGTTCCTGGTCGGCGGCCTCGGGTCCTCCGCGATTGCGGCGGTGGGCGCGAGCCAACTCCTCATCTTCTGCCTGTCCAGCGTCGTCGCCGCCCTGCCGGTCGGCACGCTGGTCGTCACCGCGCAGCTCTGGGGCGCCGGCCGCCGTGACGAAGCGGCGGCCGGGGCGCGACGCGTCCTCATGGTTGCCGCGATCGTCGGATGCGTCGCGGGCGCGGCCGGGGCGCTCTTTGGTTCCCATGCGGTCGCCCTCTTGGGAGCGGCTCCCGATGTGGTGGCGCTGTCCGGTCCGTACCTGCGGATCGTCTTCCTGGCCTTCCCGCTCACGCTCCTGGTGGCGATGCTGTCCAGCATGCTGCAAGGGACCGGCGACACCAAAACGCCCCTCTATGTGACGGCCCTGATGAATCTCGTGCACGTCGCGATCGCCTATCCCGCGATTTACGGCGTCTGGGGCTTTCCGCGCTGGGGCGTCGAAGGCGCAGCCATCGCGGTGGCCGCCGCCAACGCCGTGGGAGTCGTGTTGCTGGCCGGGTTGGCTTTTCGCCGAGGCATCTTGCGGGCGGGAGGCGGCCGAGCGTTCGTCCGCGCGGTCATGCGCGTCGGATTGCCGGTCTCCGTCGATCGGACGCTGCAACAGACGGCGCAACTGGTCTTCGCCGCGGTGGTCATCACCTACGGCACGACGGCGTACGCCGCGCATCAGGTGGGTTTGGCGATCGAGGCCTTGTCCTTCTTGCCCGGGGTGGGGTTCGCGCTGGCCGCCGCCACGGCGGTGGGCCAGAGCTTGGGGGCCAACGACCTCCGCCGGGCCCGCCGCCAGAATTTGGAAGCCAACCGGCTGGCGGTGACGGTGATGGCGGCGATGGGGCTCGTCTTCTTTTTCTTCCCCTATCTGCTGCTGCGGCTGCTGACGAGCGAGGCGGCGGTGATCGAATTGGGCACGCTCTTTCTCCAGATCGTCGCCGTCCTGCAAGTTCCGCTGGCCATCACCATGGTGGTCTCCGGTTCGCTCAAAGGCGCGGGCGACACGCGCTTTCTTCTCATGGTGACGATCGCCGGCGCGTGGGGGGTTCGGGTGCCCCTCGCGCTCCTCTTTGCCTACGGCCTCCACCTCCCGCTGGGTGCGGTGTGGAGTCTGATGATCGCCGACTGGGTCGTCCGGATGATCATGGTCCTCAGGCGGTATCGTTCGGAACGCTGGCAGAACCGGGCCGTGTTGTGGCAGGCGAAACCCGATTGACAGCCGGTTCGCGGGGCGGATACGATACCGATCATCGGCTCAACGAAGGAGGCGTTATGCGCAAAACCATTTTGGGACTGGGGTTCGTCGTTATGCTGGCGGTGGTCGTTCCTGCGATGTCCTACGCCTGCAAGAGCGCCGGCGCGTTCAAGCACGTGGGCGTGGTCACGGCGGTGGACACCACCACGCTGACCGTGACGATCAAAGACGCCGAAACCGGCGCCCCGATCACCTTCGCGGCGACCGCCAAGCAATTACGTGACGTCAAGCCCGGCGATCAAGTGATGGTGGGATTCGTGGAAAAAGACGGCAAGCTGACGGCCGTCCAGATCCACTCCTGATCTGCTCAGAAACTCCCCTTCCCCCCTTGCGGGGGAAGGATGGGATGGGGGGTGCCCCTAACTCCGGATCATGGAAGGGGCGATGATGGCGGCGCAAAGGGTAACGCGACGACCGTGGCCGTGACGGACGGGTCGTCGCCGAGGGTGACCACGGTCCCCGGGGTTTCCAATGTCCGATGCACATAACCCATCGCGATGATGCGCAGCAACGCCGGAGAATAGGTCGAAGACGTCACGTAGCCGGCCTCTTTGTTCTCGCGGAGGACCGACGTGATCTGGGGGTGGTACAACTTGGTTCCCGGCGCGACAGGCCGGTCGGTCTGCGGCAGGAGGCCCACCAGTAAGCGATTGACGTGGCCATACGTCCGGATGCGCGCGATGGTCTCCTGTCCCATATAGCAGCCTTTGGTATAGCTGACCGCCCGGTCTTCGATGCGCG
>JBDSOK010000148.1:0-3397 GCA_039914845.1 Nitrospiria bacterium
CCTGCAGATCGCGGGAGACGCCCTCTTTCAGAGCGGAAAATTGCCGGAGGCCTTACGGCAATACGAAGCCCTGATCGCCGTCGTGCCCGAGAGTTCCTCCGGGTATTTTCGAAAAGGCGAGGTCTCCCGTGCGACGCAGGAGTTTTCCGAGGCCGAAACCCAGTACCGGTTGGCGCTCGAGCGGGCTCCGGGCTCTCCGGAGGTGTTGACCCGGCTGGTCGGCCTCCTCCTCCAAAAGAAGACGCCGGACGTCGCCATTCGCCTGATCGAAGAGCAATTGGAACAGAGCGGGCACAAGGCGCCGCTTCACCAGCTGCTCGGCCACGTGTATCTGACCATCAACGAGCCGACTCGGGCCGAAGAACACTTGCAGCGCGCCATCGCCGTCGATAAGAACTTGCTGGCCGCCTACACCGCGCTGGGAGAGCTCTACACCCGACAGCGTCATCCCGACAAGGTCATCGCGCAGTATCAGGCCATGGCGGCCGCCGCGCCCACGCTGCCCGCCCCCCATATGCTGTTGGGAACGACCTATGAATCGCAGGGTCGGGAGGAGGATGCGATGGGGGAATACGAACGCGCGTTACAACTCGATCCCCGCTTTGCACCGGCCGCCAACAATCTGGCCTGGCTCTACTCCCAACGCGGCAAGAACCTCGATGTCGCGCTGGACCTGGCCCAAACCGCGATGGAGCGCCTTCCGGACGATCCCCACGTGTCGGATACGCTGGGGTGGATTTATTATCAAAAAGGCGCCTACCTCAAAGCCGTCTCCCTCCTGCAGGACAGCGCCCGCCGACTTCCCGACCACGCGGTCGTGAAATATCATCTGGGAATGGCCTACGCCAAACACGGCAACATCCCCGCCGCCACCCGAGAACTCAACGCCGCGCTCGGGCTCGATCCGTCTTTCTCCGGGGCACAAGAGGCCAAGCAAACCCTGGCCGCCCTGAAAACACCGGGCTGACGTCCGCCATTTCCGGTTGGGCTTGAGCTCTCCGGTTGTGGTTGAGCTGTCTCAGGTCGATACCTGGTTTGGCCATCGGGTGAATTCCGGCACCCGCCAACGAATTCCTGGCAAAGAGCTTCAGCATCAAACGTGATAAACCTCATGTAATTAGCAACTTACATTTGGCACTGCGTTTGCTTATGGCACGAACGATCACAGGAGGTCAAGCACATGATCGGATCGAGCCTTCGGAATGCGGTGTTGTTTCTCCTCTTAGGTGCCGTAGCTGTTCTTCCCGCTTGCGGGGCAGGCGGAGACGGCGACCCGCTGTCTTCTCAAGCCGGATCGGAGTCGGGAGGTGACCCCGGTTCGCCGTCATCGGGCGAGCCGTTACCGGGTATGGCCACCGTGTCGTGGACGTCCCCTGACGCCAATATCGACGGCAGCACCATCGGCGACTTGGCGGGGTTTCGGATTTATTTCGACCATACCCCCCTCTCGAAGGGCAGTCCGTTCACCTTCGTGGGGAACAAAACCGAATTCACGGTGCCGAATCTTGAGCCCGGCCTCTATTATTTTGCGGTGAGCGCCGTCGATACCGGCGGCGAGGAAAGCGCTCTCTCGGAAATGGTCACCAAACAGGTGTCATGAGAGTCAGACCTGGGTTCAGCCGCTTTCCATCGACGTGGGCGGTGACGGCCTCTCTTGCCGCGCTGGTGACGACGTGGCCGGCCCTCGCCGCGGCGACCGTGTTCGAGCTCTCTCCCGCGATGTCCGACACCGATGAGGAGTTCGAGAACGTCGCCAATCGGCTTCAGCCGGGCGATGAGTTGGTGCTCCGCGGCGGCGTCTATTCCCAAACCGGCCCCCGCACCCTGACGATCAACGGCACGGCGGAGAAACCGATCACCATCCGTTCCGCGGCCGGTGAAACCGCCGTACTCACCCGCCCCGCCGGCCAGATCGATACGCAGAACAACATCGAAATCTCAAACTCGTCGTATCTGATTCTCCGGGGCCTCCACTTTGACGGCGGAAGCACCGGCATGCGGTTCCTCGGCGGGCATCACATCACCATCGAACGGTCGGAGATTTCCCGTACCGGGAACAACGCCATCGCCATGAACAGCGGCAACTCCGAGGGCATGGTCATTCGGAGGAACCATATCCACCATACCGGGCTCAGCACCAGCCGGCCCACCGAGGGCGAGGGCCTCTACCTCGGTTGCAACAACAACGCGTGCCGGGTCATCAACAGCCTCGTCGAGGGCAATTACATCCATCACACCCGCGGGACCAGTGACGGGGGCAACGATGGGATCGAGGTGAAGGTCGGATCCTTCGGGAATCTCATTCGCCATAATGTGATTCACGACACCACCATCGGTCGGCAATTCCCCTGCATCTTCGTCTATGGCGGAGGGGCGGCCGTCAACACCGTCGAAGCGAACGTCATGTGGAATTGCGGCGAGGGCATCCAGGTCGTCTCCGACGCCGTGGTGCGCAACAACATCATCCTCAGTTCAGAGGTAGGTATCTTGAGTTCCCCGCACGTTCAGGTCGCCCAGATGCGTAATCTCACCATCATCCACAACACCGTCGTGGGTCATGGCCAGTGTCTCGTGCTGGGCTGGTCCGGAGTCAGCTCGGCCACGCTCGCGAACAACGCCGTCTACTGCGGCGGGACCACGGCGGTGACCGCGTCGGGCCTCGGGGGAGCCGGGATCACGGTGCGGGCCAATGCCGTCGAGGGAACGTTGAGCGGTGCCTCGATCGATGGACTGCGTCTCGTGGCAGGAGGACGGGCCTTGGACAATTTCCGCGACCCGGCGGCGCGGGATCTCTGGCCGGTCTCTGGGTCGGTCCTGATCGGCAAGGCGAATACCGACTTCGCAGCCGCACGGGACGTCAATGACCGGCCCCGTGCCCGGCCGGCGGACGTGGGCGCGTACGAAACCGACGGCCTGGCGGTCAACCCGGGTTGGAAGATCATCCCGGACTTCAAAGCATTGACCATCCCTTCGTCTCCGACCAAAGTTCATGTCTGGTAACATACGGTCGAGGCACACGTTGAGTAAAGGAGCTTGCATGCATGTATCCAATTTCTGCGATCGGCGATTGAGCCGCGCGCTCCTAGCCGCCTGCCTCCTGGCCGGCTATTCCGGGACGACGTGGGCGGGCATTACCGATGCGACCCGAGTGGTGACGGAGCCCGCACTCGCATTGCCCACCCCCTCTACGCCGTACAACGACCCGGCTTTCGGCACCCCCACCGTGCGCGTCGGCGATCCGAAGGCCATGGGGCTCGCGCAGATTCGGCCGGAATACTCGCAGCTTCAGGCGTGGAACGCGAGTATGTCGATGCTGCTCGTGGACACCATGATTATTTTGGACGCAAAGACCTTCCAGCGGCTCCACAAAATCGATTTCGGCTGGCCGGCGACGGGC
>JBDSOK010000170.1:0-5412 GCA_039914845.1 Nitrospiria bacterium
GGAGATCAATTCGAATCCCAAACCGAGCAGCCCCTTCGCCGCCTCGGCGACGCCCTCTTTATTGGACACACTGATTAACGCCCGACGCATGGTCATCCTCCGGATGAGTCATCAGCTCACAGCTGACCGCTCATCGGTACCGACGCTCTTTCCCCGCTGTGAGCTATGAGCTGTGAGTGACGAGCTTCTTCAACAATTTCCGTCCCCAATTGCGCACCGCGATCGCGGGGACCTGCAGGAAGACCCCCTTGCGATAGCGACGCGATTCCTCGGTCGTCACCAGGTGAGGGGCCAGACGGCGCTTGAGCTTGATCACGCCCAGGCGATCGTCCTGCGCGAACAGCCGAAAGACGGCGTTGAGGGGCAGGTTCCAGCGCGCGCCGCGTCGGACCGCCGCCGCGAAATCGATGACGTACGGTTCGCCCCGCTCGCTGATCAAGACATTGTTCATATTGCGCAGATCGCAGAGCGCCACCCCGCGCGCATGCACGGCCGACACGGTGTCCGACAGCCGCGTGAAAAAGGCCTCGTCCACCTCGCCGGGCCGGGCCTCGCCCGCGCCCTTGCCCGGAATGTATTCGGTGGCGAGCGCGTACCGGTCGATCCGCCCCACGAAGCGCGGCACGCCGGGAACGCCCTCCAGCACGTGATAAATCAGACTTTCGCGCCAGACGGAAAACAATCCGACCCCCACCCGGTAGAGCCACTGGCGGGGTGCATAGTCTTTGACGATCACCGGCCGACCGGCATGATCCATCAGCAGGATATCCGGCTGCCACGGGCGGCCGCGGCGGACGTAGCGGGACCGCGCGGCGGCGCCGGAGACGGCGGCCCGTGTCAACGGTTCAGGTTTCGACATCGCGAGCTTCAACCCCGGCCGAATCCGCTCCACAGCCTCCAGGCCAACACGCCGATCCCCGCCAGGACCGCAATCGCCGTGCCGTGCTCGTCGTTGCGGATGAAGGCATCCCATCGCCAGGGTCGCGCCTCGCGGGCGGCGTAGGGCGTCAGCCGGGGCAGATAGCCCGGCACCTCGCGATCGTAGCGAGTCCACTCATCCCCGAAACGCTCGCGCAGGCGGTCCGATTCGCGGCGTTGTTTGAACGGCGCGTAATAGGCGACGAAGACGCCTAAGCCCACACCGAGCAACACGTAATTCGACGCCATCACGCACAGACCGACCATGATCAGGAACGTCCCCAAATAGAGCGGGTTTTTCACGTAGGCGTACGGTCCGCTGGTCGTCACCCGTTCGTTCTTATAGAGGTGTCCCGCGGCCCAGATCCGAATGGCCTCGCCCGCAAGGACGACGACCAGCCCCAGGAAAAACCACTCGACCGCCGGCCGGGCCAGCCACACCAGGACACCGGCCAGCAGGTACACCGGCACGGTCTTCATGGTGACCTTGCGTTTCATGGCGTTCCAAGACAACGTGGAGTTCATCGGCTCGCTCCGGGCTGGCGCAGGCCGAGAGTATAGGGAACTATAGGGGAAAATTCAACGGAGCCCGTCCATGAGCGGCCGTCTGCGGCGTTGTCGCGAGATTTTACGTCCTCACGTACGACTGAGTACGCTCCGGGCGCAAAATCCCGCTCCGCCTTGCATCTGACCGCCCCTGAACGGGCTCCTGTTCGAGATTGACTGCGTAGGTTCAGTTAGAAATAGAGCGAGTATCCCAGCCGCGCGCCGACCCGGGTCAGTTCCAAATCCGCGGCCGCCACGCCGTCGAATTCCTGGCTGAATGTGCCGGTGGAGTACAAGGCACTCACGTTCACCGACGCCCGCTCGCCGACCATGAACTTCAGCCCGCCCTCCAGGCCGAACGCGGGCCCGCTGATTTCGGTGCGCTCGGTGGGAAACACGGTCGTGTCGGTCTCCTCGAATCGGACGTACGCCAACGACGCCCCCACGAACGGCACGACGCGCGAGGCCGACGTGCCGAAGTTGAGCTCGAGCCCGACACCGAAATCAAATTCCTTCGTTTCGTCGGAGGCGGTTCCGATCTTGGCCTCGATATTGTCATAGGCGATGTGGAGGACCGCCGAGAGATTGTCGGCCAGGTAATAGGCGATCTGAGGAGTAAAGTCGTTCACGGTATCCGAACTCAAACGCAATTCCCACCCGCCCTGTTCCCTGGGGCTTTCCGCAAACGCCGGCACCGCCAACAGCAATCCCGCCACGACCACCGCGTACTTGTACATGCCGCCTCCTTTTCAGTGAATGTTTCCCTCTCTCCGCCGCACCTGGACATCCCGGGTGCGCATGCGGAAAATGGTTCCGACTCTACAGGGTGGATGTTGCGAAATTGTTGCGCTCGAGCTTGATCTCGGTCTTGACTTTCCCCGAAATCGACCGGTACAGTCCGAGTATCGATTTTCGCGAGGTCTATGGCTATCCGGCTTCCTCCCATCATCCCGCTCTTTCCGCTCCCCGACCTGGTGTTCTTTCCCCACGTCTCGCTTCCCCTGCATATTTTCGAGCCCCGATATCGCGCCATGGTCCATGACGCGGTCGAAGGCGATCGCGTCATCGGCATGACGCTCTTGCAGGACGGCTGGGAGGAGCGGTACTACGACAACGCGGCGCCGATTCACGCGGTGGGCTGCGCGGGCAAGATCACGGCGGTCCAGAGCATGGAGGGCGGACGCTACAACATCACCTTGTTCGGAATGACGCGGTTTACGGTGCGCGACCAGTTCACCGACGCCCCCTACCGCCAAGGCTGGGTGGAGCCCTTCCACGATGGAGAGCCCAGTCCCCTGCCGCGAGAGTTGAAACTCGACCTGGAGAGCCTGATCCGGACCTTCGGGCGGCTGACCGGCCGCGCGGCCCAGATCGACGTCTTCCTCACCCGCGTGATCGGCGATGCTGCGTTCGTGAATATCTGTTCCGCCGCGCTCCCGCTGACCACGGTCGAAAAACAATTGTTGCTCGAGGCCGAAGATCCCCTCCGGCAGGCCAAGCGCCTGATCGAATTGTTGCGGTTTAAGATCTCCACATTGGAGCACCGCCGGCGGGGCAAATTTCTCAACAAGGAGAACTGATGCATCGAATGATGAGATGGGGAGTCGGCACGGCCGTGATGGTGATCGCGATGGGCGGGTGGGCGGCGGCGGAAGGACCGTTCAGCGCGCTGAACCGCACGGCCAATGACGCGCACACGCCGGTGATCGACGCGCCCGAGTCGGTGAAAGCCGGCGAACCGTTCAAGGTCACGATCACGGTCGGAAAAACTCCGCACCCGTCACTGGCCGAGCACGCCGTCCAATGGATCGCGCTCTACGCCGGCGACGTCGAGCTGGCCAGGGCTACCCTGACGCCGGTGGTGACCCGCCCCAGTGTGACGTTCACCATCGTGCTGGATCAGTCGACGACCTTGCGCGCCCTGGAGCAGCCCAATCACGCCGCCGCGTGGGAGGCCGTGAAAAAGATCACGGTGACCACGGAGGAGAAGAAGCAACCATGACCCCGACGGAACCCGCCGCCGACGCGCCGGCCTTACAGGTAGGCGACGCCGCCCCGCCGTTTACGCTCCCGTCGACCGCCGACGCGCCGATCTCGCTCGCCGATTTTCGCGGCAAGCAGGCCGTGGTCCTGTACTTCTATCCCAAAGACGATACGCCGGGGTGTACGATCGAAGCCTGCGGCTTTCGGGATCTGACGACGGACTACGCGAAAGCCGGCGCGGCGATCCTGGGCGTGAGTCTCGACAACCTCAATTCGCACCGGAAATTCGTGGACAAGTTTACGCTGCCGTTTCCGCTCTTAAGCGACGAGGACCAGACGGTCGCCAAGGCCTACGGGGTCTACAAGCTCAAGCAGATGTACGGCCGGGACTACTGGGGCATCGAACGGACCACCTTCCTCATCGACAAGCATGGGAAAATCGCCAAGATCTACCCCAAGGTCAAAGTCGACGATCATCACCATCAGGTCTTGAACGACGTCAAGGCGCTGTAGGGGCGAAAAGACCCGTTGTTGGTTGTTCGAACAACTGATAACGAGTTATCGAATAACGCCTTTCGCTGCCACGACTCTCTCCAACACCTGCACCGCGTCCTTCCCAATCGCCTCCGGCGAGCACCGCAATTCGTAGGTGCGGCGCGCCCCGTCCGCCAAGCGCCGTCGCAGCCCGGCATCGCGAGCCAGGGTCAGGATGGCGTCCGCCAGTGCCTGGGGATCGGCCGGGGGGCAGAGCCACGCATCGACCCCGTGGGTGAGCAGTTCGCGCGCGGCCGGCGTGTCGGCGGTGATCAGCGGCTTGCCCGCCGCCAACGCGTCGAAGACTTTCGAGGGAATCACGCGCCCGGCCTTGGCGGTCGCACCGAAGATGCCGAGACACACGTCGGCGGCGGCCGTCTCGCGGGCCAGCTCCTCACGCCCCGCCCAGCGGCCCACCAGCTCCACATTCGACAGCCGCCCTTCGGCCGCCGTCTCGGCCGCAAACGAAAACTCCTGCCCCTGCCCGATCAACCGCAGCCTCACACCGGGAGCCGCCTTCAGCACGCGCTGCGCGGCACCGAGAATGGTCGGCACCCCGTGCAAGGGAATGAACGTCCCCACGAAGAGCACACGGCAGGACGCGCCGGCTTCGGCGGACGGCGACGGAGCCTTCGCGCGGTCGGACCCCACGAATACGCGATGACATCGCGAAGCCGGCAGACCGAACTCCGAGCGGAAATAGGCGATATGGGCCTCGGTATCGAGGAAGATCAGATCGGCCGCGCGGCAGGCCGACCGGTCGAGGAGGCGGAGCGCGCGGGCACCGAGGGAACGGGGCGGCGCGAGCCGCCGATCGTTGACCACCGTATCGTAAAGGGAGTACAGCGCGTTGAGGACGATCGGCCGACGGGTGAGCAGCCGCGCAAGCAACACGTCCACGTGGCCGAGATAACCGACGATGACGACATCGGTCTCGGGTCCCGATAGCCAGCGTCTCGCCAGACCGAGCCAGGCCGCGGCCCATGCGAGCGCCAACCGCGGCCGGAACACGCCCCGCCCTGCCGCCCCGCGTTTCGCCGCCTCGCCCCCGGCCTCATCCCAGAGCGGCACCCGGCACTCCCACACCGTGGCGCCCGCCCGGCGCAGCCCCTCAATGAGCACCCGGTTAACCGGATACCCCTCGCCCATCGAGTACGTGCCAAAATAACAAATCCTGAGACCGGTCCTCAATAACGCTCCATCGTCTCTGTTATTACGCGCGTGCCGAAAGGGGCGCAAGCCTGTTCAGGAGGGGTCAGATACAAGGCGCTCCGGTTGGGACATCGCCATTCGCATTGCGTCGCGCCCAGAGCGTACTGGTTCGTACGTGAGGACGCGACGCCGACCGACAACGCCGTAGATGCCCCCTCCTGGACAGGCGCGGGAGCCTGTTCAGGAGGGGCCAGATGCAAGGCGGAGCGAGGCGTCGCG
>JBDSOK010000177.1:0-3836 GCA_039914845.1 Nitrospiria bacterium
CAAGAAGTCGCGCACGATCTGACCGGACACTATGCCGATACGAATTTGTTTGCGGGCGTGGTGAAGGATTCGGGGCGGCAGGTGCTGATCAATATCGAGCGGGAGCTGGTGGGACCCCATAGATGACGCGGCTTCCGGACCTCACTGATTCCAAGACGACACGCCTTCGATCTTGCGCACCGTAATTCCCGACACGACATCGGCCGGCCTGCGGCGCACGATTTTTCTCTGTTTCTTCCTGTCCGGCGCCTCGGGATTGATGTACGAGATCATCTGGATCCGGATGCTGGGCCTGGTTTTCGGCCATACCGTGTACGCGATCACCACCGTACTCGTGGCCTTTATGGGAGGTTTGGGGCTCGGCAGTTATTTTGGGGGGCGCCTGGCGGATCGGGCGCGTAACATCCTCAAGATCTACGGATTCCTGGAAATCGGGATCGGGGTCTACTGTCTGCTGACGCCATGGCTCCTGGAGGTCGTCAAACTGGCATACCTCGGCCTCGCGCGGTCGATGGACCTGCCGTTTGCGGTGTACACGCTCATCCAATTTCTCCTGGCCGCGCTGGTCATCGTGATTCCGACCATCATGATGGGCGCCACACTGCCCATCCTCACCCGGTTTTCCGTCCGGGATCTGGGTGCGGTGGGGCGGTTGGTGGGCGCCCTGTACGCCGTGAACACGTTCGGGGCCGTTCTCGGAACCTATCTGGTGGGGTTCGAGCTCTTGCCGGCGTTGGGCATGCGCGCGACGCTCATCGTGGCCGCGGCGCTGAATCTCGCGATCGGGGGTGTGGTCCTGGTCATCGGTCGCCGACCGGCCATGCAGGCGGACGTGGTCGCCGAACCGGCGACGGTCCGGGCACCGGTGACCATTCCGGCCCTTCGACCGCTGACCGGATTGCTGATGCTGGGCTTCGCGCTGTCCGGAGCGGCCTCGATGATCTACGAAGTCGCGTGGACGCGGGCGCTCACGCTCATCATCGGCAGTTCGACGTATGCGTTCAGCGCCATGCTGGTGAGCTTTCTCGTCGGCATCGCCGCGGGCAGCGCCTGGTTCGCGCGACGCGCGGCGCGGCCGGCCACGATCGCCGGGTTTGCCGTGCTCCAGATCGCGATTGCGGTGTCGGCGGCCACCGTGTTCCCTCTCTTCGATCACCTCCCGGACCTCTTCCTGCGGGGATTCCAGATTTCCCAGTCTCCGGGATTCATTCGGGCGCTCCAACTCGCGCTGAGCGCGGCCGCGATGCTGGCGCCGACGTTCTGTATCGGGGTGACCTTTCCGTACGTGGCGCAGATCCTCACGACGGACAAGGCGCGAATCGGCTCGCAGGTGGGCCGGGCATACGCCGCCAACACGGTCGGCGCCATCTTCGGATCGGCCATCGCTGGGTTCTTCCTCATCCCGTGGATCGGCGTCGAGGCGACGATCCGGGCCGGCATAGCCGTCAACCTGGCGGTGGGGTTGGCGCTCCTGATGGTCGGCGGCCTGACGACGCGGGCGCGAATCCTCGCGGGGGTCGGTGTCGCCGCCGGCATCGCGGCGGTGGTGTGGTTGCCGTCATGGGATCGCCAGGTCATGAGCAGCGGGGTCTCGGTCTACGCGTCGCGCTACGTCTCGAATTCGCCGGGGTCCTCGTGGCGCGACAGCCTCCGCAGGGAACGTCTGCTGTATTATCGGGACGGCATCAGCGCGACGGTCACGGTCCACCGGCAGGCGACGGGGCAGACCATCCTTCGCGTAAACGGCAAGACCGATGCGAGCAGCGAGGTGGATTTGCACACGCAACTCATGAGCGGTCACCTGCCCGCGCTGCTTCACCCCGATCCCAAGACCGCGTTCGTCATCGGACTGGGAAGCGGCGTCACCGTCGGGGCGCTGGCCCAGCATCCGCTGGAGCGGATCGACGTCGCGGAGATCGAGCCCGCCGTCATCGAAGCGTCGGACTTCTTCAGCCGGGAAAATCGCCGAGCGCTGTCGGACCCCCGGGTACATGTCAGCCCCACCGACGGCCGGAATTTCCTGCTGGCCACCCCCGCGCGCTACGATCTGCTCGTCTCCGAGCCGTCCAATCCCTGGATCGGCGGCATCGCGACACTGTTCACGGTCGAGTTTTTCGACATCGCGCGTCGACATCTGGCGCCCGACGGGATCATGGTCCAGTGGGTCCACAGTTACGTGATGGCGCCGGAGGATCTCCGGATGGTGATCGCCTCCTTCCGCACGATCTTCCCTCACGCCACGCTGTGGACGACGATGCCCGGCGATTACCTCCTGATCGGCACACAGACCCCGCTGGTGGTCGACCTCGATCGCATCCGGGCCGTCTATGCCGCCAACCCCAACCTCCGCCACGACCTGAGGCAGATCAAATTCCCGTCGCCCGACGTACTCCTGGCCGATTTCTACCTCGACGAACACGACTTGGGGCGGTTGACGGCGGGCGCCCGACTCAATACCGACGATCGCTTGCCGCTGGAATTTTCCGCCCCGCACAATCTCTATCGCGAGACCATCGGATCGAACGCCGACATGCTGCGGGCCGCCAAAACGTCGCGATTTCCCACCCTGAGCGGACGCCACCTGGAGGAGTTGACCCGGCCCGCGGCACAGTTCGATTTCGCCATTGGATGGATCGCCAAAGACATGTATGAGGAGGCCCGCCAATCATTGGACGATGCCTTGGCGCAGAACCCGAAATATACGCAGGCGCTGGTCTTGCGGGGATGGCTGCACAAGCGGGCGAATCGATTTCCCGAGGCCCATCAGGATTTCCTGACGGCCATACGAATCAACCCCCGGGACGCGGGCGCCCACCAGCAATTGGGCCTCTTGTACGCCAAACAGAACAAAACGGCCAAAGCGATCGAGGCATTGCGGCGGGCCGTCGAACTCGACCCGGACAATTCCACCTACGTCACCGACCTGACCGAGGCGATCCGACACGCCCCCCCCCAAGAGACAGACCCCGATTCCGGGCGGCGGCTGACCCGAAGAAGCCAACGACTTCCGTCCAACGCCTCGTCTCGCCCGAGCGATTGGAACGATGGGAGCAGATTCGGCGCGGAAAGAAGGGCGAAGATGCGGACGCGTTTCACCTTCCTCGCATCATGCGTGCTCGCAGGCACCGCGTTATTCTCGTCGGGCGGATGCAGCGGGGTGACGACGGCAACCGTCGAAGAGGAGCTTCGCAAGGAGCTTGCGGAACTGGACCGGGAAATCACCGACTTGATCGGCGCGGCCGCCTGTGAGGTCAACGAGCAGTGCCGGCTGATCGCGCTGGGGCACAAACCGTGCGGCGGTCCCGCAACCTATCGGGCCTATTCTTCAATCGGCACCGCCGTCGTGCTGCTGGAAACCCGCGTGACCGAGTACAACCGGCTGGCGGAGCAAGACCACCACGAAACCAACGCCATCTCGGACTGCGCATTGGTCGCAGCGCCCATGGTGCGCTGCGTGGACCGGCACTGCCGGACCGCGCCCGGGGAATCAGCGGAAGGAGGCCATGAGCCGGGCAGCAGCTCAGACAGATAGGCTTTCCAGCTTGAGGTGGCTATAATGCCAACGTACCGTCACAGACGCTGTGTCCGTAGCGCGCCGCCGGAGAGGTACGGCATGCCGGACACCAACCACGGCTTAACCGGGCCGCCGCCAGCGACCCAGTTATTGAGCGATATGCAGATACACTTTGTCATCTAAGGCTTGACCGCCACCAGTAACCTATGTTCTATGAAGACATATTCCGCGAACTTGACCGCCGCCATATTCGCTATGTCGTGGTCGGAGGGGTCGCGCTCGTCTTGCACGGCGTCGTCCGGCTCACGGTCGATTTGGATTT
>JBDSOK010000207.1:0-6139 GCA_039914845.1 Nitrospiria bacterium
AATGCCAATGGCGATTTCCCAACCGGAGCGCCTTGCATCTGACCACTGCTTCGCCACCTGCAAGGTGCCTGCGGCCAAATTAGCATTCGCGCCCTTGGCGCGCCCAGGTTCCTGAACAGGCTCCCGCCTTCGGCGGAGTTCAATACGACAACATGAAAGAACGGCTTTGCGGCCTGCTAGGCCTTTCCCAGTTCCTGAGCGCGCCGGGTGGCCGCTTCGACTGCGGCGATCACGGCGCTTCGGAAGCCTCCCACGTCCAAGGCCGCCAATCCCGCCATCGTGGTGCCGCCGGGCGAGGTGACTTGGGCCGTTAATTCCGCCGGGGAGAGGCGGGTGTCCGATGCAAGCTTTGCCGCACCGAGGACCGTCTGCACCGCCAGCGCGAGCGCCGTCTCGGCCGGCAACGCCATCTTGATGCCGCCTTCGGCGAGGGCCTCGATCAGGCGGAACACGAACGCGGGACCACTGCCGCTCAATCCGGTGACGGCGTCGAGCAGCGCTTCCGGCACCCGCACGGCGAGCCCGACCGACTCGAACAACGCCGCGACAACCTCTGCGTCCGACGGCAGCGCCTCCTCGCCCATGGCGTAGGCGGCCGCCCCCGCCCCGACGGTCAGCGGGGTGTTGGGCATCACTCGCGCCAGCCGGGCGGGATGAGGCAGGCGGGCCGCCAATCGGGCCATCGGCACGCCCGCGGCGATCGAGATCAGCAGGTGACGCGGGGTCATCGCGTCGCGGATCTGGTCGAGCACGGCATCGATCAGTTGCGGCTTGACCGCCAGGACGATGACGCGGGACGAGGCCATGACCTCGACATTGCTCGCTGCGGCGACGATCCCCGTGTCGGCCGCCAGCGCACGAACCGCCTCGCCGACGGGATCGGCCGCCACAATGCCTGCGGGCGGACACAGGCCGGACTTGAGGGCGCCGCGCACCAACGCCGAGCCCATCCGGCCGACGCCGATCACGCCCAGCCGCTCGATCAGCCGGCCCATCAATAGCCCTGATTGATCGCGTCGATCAACTGGCGCAAGCGGCCTGAGTTCTTGCGGTTGAACCAAAACATGAGGCGGGGCAGGTTGACCAACTCGTGTTCGTTGCGCTCTTCCGGCAACGCGGGGCCCTGTTCGATCTTGCCCTGACTGACCAGATCCGCAAAGTCGTGGTTGATGGCGTCCAGCAACGCGTCGGGAACCGGCCGGTTGAGACGGAACACCAGCCGCCCGTGCACGTAGCGCGAGGAATGATAATTCTTGTAAAAGGTCAGGATCTCTTTGACCGCGGTCTCGGGATGGTCGGTGATGATGAAGAGGTGGAGGTCTTCGGCCGAGATGAGGTTCCGTTTGAGGAGGTGTTGGACATTGTACTCCCGCCACTCCGACCAGTATGACCCGCCGGGCTCGTCCACGAAGACGATCGGCATCGGCGCGCTCTTGCCCGTCTGCTGGAGCGTGAGCACCTCAAACCCCTCGTCCATCGTCCCCCACCCGCCGGGAAACAGCGCGAGCGCGTGGCTCTCCTTCACGAAGATCAGTTTGCGGGTGAAAAAATACTTGCACGCGATCAGCTTGGGATCTTCGTGAATGAAGGCGTTGGGCGCCTGCTCGAACGGCAGTTCGATGTTCACGCCGAAACTCTGTTCGCGTCCCGCTCCTTCCTGCGCGCCGCGCATGATGCCCTCCCCCGCGCCGGTGATCACCATATAGCCTTGCTCGACCATGGCACGCGCGAACGCGACCGCCTGTTTATACGCGGGGTCGTCTTCCTTCGTCCGCGCCGATCCGAAGACCGTCACCTTCCGCAGCTGGCGGTAGGCGCTGAACGTGTCGAAGGCGTACCGCAACTCCTGCAGCGCGCGGGAGATCAGCTTCATGTCGCCGCGATCGACCTGCGCCGTCAACAACCGATGGATGGTGGTGAAGAGGTCGGTGACGATGTCGATGTCTCCGGACGCCTGGGCGACCGGCAGGACCTGGGCCAGCAGGGCTTCCAGCTCTTTGAGCGCTTGCGGTTTAGTCTTTTTCGGCATGGGGCGGAACGTTCCAGTGATCGAGCAGCGTCTGCACCGCGTCCTTCAGTTCGGGAATTTCGGCCGCGTTATGGCGGATGGCCCCCAAAATGCGCTCCAGCTTGGCGGCACGGGTCAGATCCCGATCGCGGGCGATGAGACGGTCCAGCGCGGCGAACGCCTCGCGGTGCCGGCCCTCCAACCGGGCCCGCGCAGCAGCCAGCGCGGACAGGATCGCGGCCGGAGCGGGATCGGGGGGCGGGGTCAACATGAAGGTGCCATCGGTGAACACGATCGCGCACACGCCGTCGGACGGCACGGCCGCCTCAACGGTTTTCCCCACCGCGGCCGTCCACTCCGTCAACCGGCCGGGAAAGGCGGCGGCAAACGCGACCTTCTCGCGATTGGCCTCCCATTTCTCCGCGGGCGCGACCGAGGCCTCGGGGAGCGGGTCGCGTCGATTTCGATCGGGTGCGCGCTCCATTCAGACGACGCGGTGAAACTCGGTGAGGTCCAGGCGCCACACCTTCACCCCGCAGTACCGCTCGCCTTCCGGACACTTCGGCAGCGCGTCGGCCATGTCGCGCAGGGTGCAGGGGGGAAGCAGATAACGCCCGATCGCCGGGTTGATCTCGCGAATCTGGATCGCTTCCTCCAACGAGGCCCGCCAGATTTCTTCCTGGGCGTTATAGCAGAGGCGCATCGCGTGCTTGTGGTGGAGATTGAGCAGATCCGCCGATTCGGTGAACCGGACCGCCGCGGCATTGGGCAGGAGGTACAGCGCGAATTCGTCGGGCACGCCCATCCCGCGCAGGCGTCCGATCGCGTCCCAGACCTCGTCCATCACCCGGGCGTAGTCGCGTTCGATGGCCGGATCCTGCCGGATCAGGTCGGGCGTGATGTAGTCCGGGGCGTCGAGCCGATGAGCCGCCAGCACCGGCCGCGATCCCGGCGTCATGCGGTGGCGCTGGTCCTGCGAATCGGCCGTATGGCTGAGCTTCTTGCGGAAGGTATAGGAGGCGTGGACCAGCGCGCGCGACAGCTTGGAGTGGGTGGTGACATTGAGCGACTCGCCCAAGAGCCGATTCTTGGCCGGATCGAGCACCGCGTCGATCGCTTCACGGTCGGACAACGCCGCCGCGGGAAGTCCCAGCACCTCGCGCACGGCGTCCGCCAGCACGGCTTCGTTCCGGATCTTATAGTCCACGAGCTTCGACACCCGCCCCTCGAGGCCCGCGTCGAATTCGTCGCAAAAGGCGCGCGCGCGCCGCGCATCGGGCGGATAGTCCGCCAACCACGACGCCTCGGGCATGGCGTCCGCCTCCAGCGGCTCTTCCAGAATCGTCCGGTAGCGCGGGTCATAGGCCAGCAGCGCCTCGACCATTTGGCGCACCACCTCCTCCTGCTCGAGCGGCACGTCGTGCTGCCGGCAGAGGCGGTAATACCGCATCAGCGTGACGCCGCTGATCGTGTGGTACAGATACGCCAGCGCGGCCACGGGCACCACGTAGCGCGCGATTTCCTGGGCCTTTTTCTTCACGTCGCGCGCGAAGTTCTTGCGCGCCCGCGGAAATCGCGCCGCCCACTCACGATCGGCCGCAGGCCGAAGGCGGACGGATAAGTCTTGATACGCGGCCATCTGGCGGGCCACGGTCTGTTGATAGAGGGCCAGCGCGTCGCCCTCCAACGGGGGCACCGCGACGCTGGAGGGGTCGAGCGCCACGTAGCGCTGGCTGACCTGCTCGGAATTGTAAAACGGGTGGCTGTGCAGAAACGACCAGATGAATTGGCGCGAGACGTTGGAGAGCGCGAACTGGAAGTGGGCGTGCTGCAAGGTGGTGTGATGTCCGGCTTGATAAATGCTGCGCGCCAACGCCTCGTAGCCGGACGCGACCTGCTCGTCGGTGACGATCCCGTTGGGGGAATAACACGTCCGGGCCGTCGCGATCACGTTGCGAAACGGCTCGGTAAAGGCCCTGGTGAGGACCACCTCGGGGGCGGCGGACAGAAACCGGCGCGGGGCGCCGGTCGATGAGAGTCCAGACATCGGCAAACTCCGGGGGGGCTCATTCTAATCCGGAACCGAGGGGCAACACAAGTCGCCCGCGCGGTCATCCGCCCATTGGGGACAACCTATTTACTCCCATTGCGTACGCGTGACATAATGCCGCATGTCCGCGCCCGACGCATCGTCGCCCGCTCCTTCGCCGTCCGTTCGCGTCCGCTTCGCCCCCAGCCCGACCGGGTTTCTCCACGTCGGGGGCGCGCGGACGGCGCTGTTCAACTGGCTCTTCGCCCGCCACCACGGCGGGAAGTTCTTCCTCCGCATCGAAGACACCGACCGGTCCCGCTCCACCGACGCGGCAATCGAGGCGATCCTCGACGGCCTGACGTGGCTGGGACTGGACTGGGACGCCTGGGAGAAATCGCCCGGCCCGGGGCCCGTTCGGCAGACGGAGCGGCTGGCGCTCTATCAGTTCAAAGCGCGCCAGCTCCTGGACGAGGGCAAGGCCTACCGCTGCTATTGCCCCGCCGAAGAATTAGACGCGAGGCGCAAGGCCGCGCTCGCACGCGGGGAGGTGCCGAAGTACGACGGGCGCTGCCGCGCGGTGGCCGAGGCGGACGAGAGCCGTCCGTTCGCATTGCGGTTCAAGACGCCGCAGGAGGGCGAAACCGTCGTCGACGATCTCGTCAAAGGGCGCATCGTGTTCGAGAATCGCCAACTCGACGATCTCATTATTCTCCGTTCGGATCAGAGCCCGACGTATAATTTTTGCGTGGTCGTCGACGACGTGGATATGGCGATTACCCACGTCATCCGCGGCGACGACCATCTCAACAACACGCCGCGGCAGATCCAGCTCTACCGCGCGCTCGACTTTCCGTTGCCGCGCTTCGGTCATCTGTCGATGATCCTGGGATCGGACAAGGCCCGGCTGTCCAAGCGGCACGGAGCCACTTCGGTGCAGACCTACCGGGACATGGGGTATCTGCCCGAGGCGCTGGTCAACTACCTCGTCCGCTTGGGCTGGTCGCACGGCGATCAGGAAGTGTTTACGCGGGAAGAATTGATCGCCAAGTTCTCCCTGGATAATCTCACCGCCTCCGCGGCGGTGTTCAGCCTCGAGAAGCTGCAATGGCTGAACGCCACCTATCTGAAGACCGTCGAGCCCAAATCGATTGCCCCGCTTGTCCAGGACCTCCTCGCCAAGCGGGGCGCCGGGGACGCCGCGTCTCCCGGACGGATCGAGGAAGTCTTTCTCGCCCACCGCGAGCGGAGTAAAACCCTGGTCGACATCGCGGATGCGGTCATGATGTACGTTCCCGGTCAGCGGGTGATCGACGCCGAAGCGGAGAAGAAGTTTCTGACCGCC
Organism: Nitrospiria bacterium; assembly: GCA_039914845.1. GTDB lineage: Bacteria > Nitrospirota > Nitrospiria > 2-01-FULL-66-17 > 2-01-FULL-66-17 > 2-01-FULL-66-17. The sequence continues at coordinate 5,383 of JBDSOK010000207.1, forward strand.
CCAGCGCTCCCGGCCCTCGGACGCGTCCACACGCTGCTGCGCGACGCGCCGTTTACCAAGGACGCGCACGAACACCTGTTTGCGACGCTGATGACCGAAACGGGGCAGAAGATGGCCACGCTCGCCCAGCCCTTACGCGTGGCGCTCACCGGCCGGAGCGTGAGCCCGGGCATTTACGACGTCCTGCGCCTCCTGGGAAAAGACGAAGCGCTGGCCCGCATCGAATCGGCGATCCGCCTGATCGAAGGCGGCAGCACGGCCCACGCCCCGTCTTGACACCCCGCGAAGGATTTGCGTACAGTCACCCGGCCTCGTGCGGCCGCCATTCGCATCCAGGCCCGCGTGATTTGGGGGATCGTCCAACGGTAGGACTGCAGACTCTGGATCTGCCTATCGAGGTTCGAGTCCTCGTCCCCCAGCCACGCCGGCATCCCGATCCCAAGCGTTGACAAGGCATCGACGATCAGATAGGGTCGAGCACCCATGGACCCACGCACCGAGCGAGAATCGCCGCGCCGGCCGGGATTGCTCGAACGTCATCTGAAAATCAGCCGGTTGTCCTACCCGGTGCCCCGCCACGGCACGACGTTGCCCTATACGCTGGGGGGCATCACGTTCGTCGGATTTGCGCTGCTGTTCGCGACCGGCATGCTGCTTCAGCAATTCATCGATCCCAGTCCCGAGAGGGCCCATGCCAGCGTGAAGGCGCTCGTCGAGCGCGTGCCGGGCGGCTCCTGGCTCCGCGCGTTTCATTATT
>JBDSOK010000213.1:0-3874 GCA_039914845.1 Nitrospiria bacterium
GATCGGTTGGCGGATCTGCTCTTGACTCAGACGCGTCACCTCCTGGCCGTCGATCGGCTGGGAGTCGATCTGTGGGACCTGACCGCGACGCCGCAACGGGTGTTTCGCGATGCCCGCGGCTCCCATCAGCCCCTTCCGCTCGTCGCATACGAAGACGTGCTGGAGCGGTTGCGCACAGCGTCCGCGCCGATCGTGGTTCCTCGTCTCTTGGATCGCCTGCAGGGAGTCGACTTCGCGCGCCCGATCGGATCGAGTCTCTTTCTCCCGCTCATTGCCCACAACCGTCCGATCGGAACCCTCCACGTCCACCGCGATCGCCCCACGGCCTTTACCGAAGACGATGCCCGGGTGTTATTGACCCTCGCCACCCAGGCCGCGCTCAACATCGAAAACGGCCATCTCCTGGACGAAACGCGCACGTTGTTTCAGCGAAGCCTGGAAGCGTTCTCCACCGCACTGGACTTCAAAGACAATGACACGGGCGGACATTCACAACGTGTCTCCGCATATGCGGTCGAGATCGCGAGGCGCATGGGAGTCGGAGGGGACGATCTGGAGGTCATCGCACGCGGCGCGTTGCTGCACGATATCGGGAAAATCGCGGTGCCGGATCGCGTCCTCCTGAAGCCCGGCGCCTTGTCGGACGAGGAATGGACGATTATGCGCAAGCATCCTGAGACGGGGTATTCGATGTTGAAGACCATTCGGGTTCCCGAACCGATCGCCGAGGTGGTGCGCCAGCACCACGAGCGGTATGACGGCCGCGGCTATCCCGCGGGGCGGCGCGGCCGCGAGATCGTGCTCGGCGCGCGAATCTTTTCCGTCGCCGATCTCTATGACGCCATGACGAACGACCGGCCGTATCGGAAGGCGCTGCCGATCGACCAGGTGTTGGCTGAGATTCGAAAGGTCGCGGGCAGCCAACTGGATCCCGAGGTGGTGGAAGCCTTTCTCGGCATTTCCGACCCGGTCTTGTCCGCCCTCCGCGCAGAGGTACAGCGCACGCTCACCGGTCGCCAGGCCGCCTGATGGCTATGTCGTGGATTACCCAGTCGGGAAGCGCGCGACACAGGGCCGGACAATTTTCAGTCCGACCGGACGCAATCCGTCAGTGGTTTCCCGAAATATTGCCGGATGACATCTGGTCTTTCCGGTGAGGGAGGACCGACCTATGCGTACATTCCATCGCACCTGCTACGGATTGATGGCCGCGCTGATCCTGAATCTGGCCTGGACGGCCGCGGTCTGGGCGGGCGATCCCGGCGCCCGGATTCTTTCGATCCGGGGACTGGTCGAAGTGCAGAGCGCTTCGGCTGGGCGCTGGACCGCCGCAGCGCCCGCCGTCACGATGCAGCCCGGGGACGCACTTCGCACCGGCGCACAATCATCAGCCGTGCTGCAAATCGACGGCGCCCGCATGACGCTGCATGAAACCACCCTGCTCCGTATTCCGGCCGCGGCAAACACCGTCTCGACCGCGTCGGCTCTGCCGTTTCGGCATCCCTGGCTGGAGGCGGGTCGGGCGCTTTTCGATGTGACCCCGCAGAAGCCGGCGCAGGGGTTTTCGGTTCGCACGCCCACTCTGGTGGCGGGCGTCAAAGGCACGGTATTTGAAGTCGTCGCGGAAGGCGATGAGCAGGCCGTCTACGTGTGGGAAGGTCTGGTCGAGGTCTCGTCCCGGCTCGACTCGGCGGATACGATGCTCGTCGCGGCCGGTATGTATACCGCGCTCGAGCGCCTCCAGCTGACTCCGGCCACGAAGATCCCGTTTGATCGCGAACGGCCGACCTACCGTGAGCGGGGACCGTCTAGCCTGGCACCCGCAGAACCCGCAAACCCGACGCAGGGATGGCTGGACGCGGATGCCTCCGCCATTGACTTGGTGACGGATGACCTCGCCGAGATGGATACCATTATTCTCGGGGGCGACCTCCGGGTACCCGCAGTGCATACCTCATTGACGACCACCGCGACCACAACCACGCTGATCGATCCGCTCCTATCGAGTTCGACATCGACGGCGACCACGCTCACCGATCCTCTTCTCAGTCCCCTGTCCGCCCCTCTCGCCGATCCCCTGGGGATGCTGGGGCTCTGAACACGTGAATTTGACGCGGACGATTGTGTTGGCGGGGGTCCTGCTCACGGCAGGATCCCCGCTTGCGTCCGCCGCTTTCGAGGGCTCGCACGTCACCGCGACCGGCGCGTTCGGGGTCGATGACAATGTCTTTCTCAGCGACCGCAACACCGGCCAAACCCCTCAGACCTCCCGATTCATCCAGACCAATCTGAGCGCCCTGGTTGCCAGTGAGGGGGCGAGACCCCATCGTCTGACGTGGACGCTCCGTGGGTGGTATCGGCACTATCTGCGGCTTGGTGATGCCGATAAGCTGACGGCCGACACCGCGATTGCGTATCGGTATGCTCCGGCCTCGTTTCTGCTGCTTGGGCTGGTCCCCAGCGTCTCCTACGCACGGCTGCAATTACTGGACACCGAAGGGAACACGCTGCCGCGTGGACTGTTCGCCTCCTATCGCGGGGAAACCAGGGTCTATGCTCAGGCATTGGCCGGGCGGACGCGCGTGACGATCGGCGGCGGCGTGCGCCGGCGCGACATCAACGAAATTCCCGATCTGAACACGCCCTCAGGCCCGGTGCCTTTTGCGTCGCTGGATCATCAGGGATATTTCGCGGAAACGGAAGCCGCGTATCAATCGCGGCGCGCGGCGCTTGACCTGAGCTACGAATACGGCGTCATGCATTATGCCGAACTCCGCGCCAATTCTCGAACAGGCGTCCAATTGCCGGCCAATCCGAAGCTCTCCCTCATCCAGCACACGATCAGTTCGCACATCCAGCGCTCGCTCTGGGACGCGGTGCGCACCTCGCTGGAGGGCCGGTTGCGCTGGACCCTCGACCCGTTCGAGGATGATCTCACCTCGCGACAGATCGAGGGCGGGGCTCGCACCGATATCCGGTTGCCATTCGGCATTCGGTGGACGACGGGGGCGACGCATCGCGTGCGGACCTATCTCGAACGTCAGGCCGCAGTGGGGGTCAAGCGGGAAGAGCGCTTCCTGTTGACCGATACCTCACTGGAACGGGGATGGACAAGGCGGATCTCGACCTCCGCCCGCTATCAGTTCATCAGAAAATCCAGTAACGTGGCCAATGACGAATTTCGAGCCCGCATTTATTCGGTCGGACTTTCTCTGTCATTCTGACGGTTCGGAGAGGGGGGTCATCAAAACGCCGCTGGGCTATATGGCGCGTTCCAGCGTGAATTTCAATTGGTTCAGGCTTTCCTCGTGATGCGTGGTGACCAACGATTTCAGCCCCGCGGCCTTCAGATTGCCCCACAGACCGGGTGGCGTCTGCGATTCGCTCCACCGCACCCGCGTTGAGCGCCCATCTTGACCTGGATGGAGCTCGATGGTCGACGTCACCCCATTCTGAGGCCCTCCATGGATTTCGTACCGCAGGCGCAAATCGGGCAGGGATTCGACGACCCGGACAACGAGATCGATCCCCTGGAAACCGGTATAGATGCGAGCATTGGCGGTGACGCCACCTTGGCCGGTACCCGGGACGACGTCAAACCGCTCGAGACCTTTGACCCACGACGGCCACCGGCTGAGATCGCCGACATGGGCCCACACGCGTTCGGGAGCCATCTGGATGACGACTTCGGCGGCGACCGTGTACTGCGGCGAGAAGACCCAGTGGGAGCCGATCAACACGACCAGCCCCAATCCCATCAGCCACACGATCAGTCGAATGAGCGAGCGCATCATGATTCTCCTTGTGCTGTCCGGTCAATGGTGCACCCGGCGAACGCGCTCTGGTATACTGCCGCGCATGATCTCGGCCGGCG
>JBDSOK010000216.1:0-5154 GCA_039914845.1 Nitrospiria bacterium
TCAGAATCAATTGAGCCATACGACCATCAATTCAAAGACTGGATTTTGAATGAATCCTTGAGACCGCCTTAGCCCGCATTGGCAAATTAATGGAGACCGATTTATTTTGTTGATTCATACTGTCCCAGCGAGACCCCTTCCGGGCGCATGGCTGGGGTCACGTCTTGTAATTGGCGTCTTGAGATCATAGAGACCTCCGCCACGGTGAGACGGTTGCGGCCTACAACTTGGCGCACCCCTCAGCGTGTGAGCAAACACGCATTTCCACTGCCTCAAAATCCTCCTCGGACCACCGCTTACCGTTTCGGATGACTCCGCGAACTTGGAGCAGCTATATACCGCCTTCGGTCATCCCGATTAGGGATCTGTTGGTGCTCGGCCGCGGAGCTAGGGTATACTCCGACGGGGAGGATCGCCATGTCCGACAGCGTCGTGATTCTCGATTGTGACGGCACGTTGGTCGACAGTCCGGGCCACATTGCGGCGGTCTTCAACGAAGTCATCACCGCATTCGGCTATGCCCCGGTGGCCCCCGACACCGTGTACCGGGTCATCGGTCTGTCGCTGGAAGAGGCGCTTGGCCGATTATTGCCCGACTGCGCGGACGACCGCCGCGCGCGGATCATCCATGCCTATCGGGCCCGCTACGCCCAGGACGTTGCGGGCAAAAATCCGCTGTACGAGGGAGTGCGCGAGTTTCTTGATACGGCGCTCGCGCAGGGACGCCACCTGGCGATGGCCACCGGGAAAAGCCTCCCTGGAGCCCTTCGGGTCGTCGCCGAACACGGCCTGGCGTCGTATTTTTCGGTGATCAAGACCGGCGACGTGTGCCGGCCGAAACCTCACCCCGAGATGCTGCTCCAGATTCTCGACGAACTCGGGGTCCCGCCCGACCGCGCGCTGATGGTCGGCGACACGACCTTCGACGTCGAGATGGCGCAGGCGGCGGGCATCCGGGCGGTGGGCGTGGGATGCGGCGCGCATGGCGGCGACGAGTTGGCGGACGCGGGGGCCGCGCTCATCGTGCCCCGGCTTTCCGACCTCGCGCGGCATTTGCCGCACTTGTTGCCGTAAGCAGCGCCGCCTTGGTCAATTCTTGGGGCTTGCCCAGGAGGTAGCCCTGCACCAGGTGGATGCCCATCTCGCGCACCACCTGAAGTTCTTTTTCGGTTTCAACCCCTTCGGCGATAATCCCGGCGCTGGCGTAATTGCCCAGAGCGCGGACCAGGTCCTTGGAGAAGGATCGGAAACTGTCGGAGGAGACCGCCTGCAAGACGGCCGAACGGTCCAGCTTGATATAGTTCGGAATGAGCTGTCCGATGAACGGGAGCGAGACGAACCCCGCGCCGAAATCATCCATCGCGAATTGAAATCCGCGGGCGCGCCACTTCCCGGCGACGATCAAATGCGCCGCGACGTCGTGCAGGGCTTCAACTTCCGAAATTTCGAGGATCACCTCCACGTTCGGCGGTTTCGGGACGGCCTCGAGATGGGCCAACACGTCGAAATCCACGTTAATGAACACCCGCTCCAACTCCAGCTCTTGAGCGGCCTTAAGCTGCAGGTCAAAACAGAGACGCTTCAGTTCACGCAAATGACCGATGGCCTGATACCGTTTGAACAACTCCAAAATACTCAGCTTGCCCTGCGGGTCGCGGCTTAACGCCTCATAGCCGATGATCGTCCCCGTCCGGACGTCGAAAATCGGTTGAAAGAGGACCTTGATCGACCGCTCATCGAGGCGATATTCTTCTTCGCCGATATGGGTCTTGTCGCCCCCTTTCTTGGCGATGTAGAGGGCGTGGTCGGCCACGCGCATGAGGTCCTCAGGCGCCGCCCCGTGCTCCGGATAGAGCACCACCCCCACACTGAGGTCCAGTTCCGTGTGAAACTGCTCGCTCAGCGACCGAATGCCGCGGCGAATGCGATCGGCCGTGATGATGACCGCTTCCCGTTGCGCATCGGGCAGCACCACGACAAACTCGTCGCCGCCCCATCGAAAAACCAGATCGGTTTCGCGCACCGCTCCCTGAATACTGGTGGCGATCGCCTTCAACATCTCATCGCCGATCGCATGGCCCACCGCCTCGTTAATGGCCTTAAACCGGTCGAGATCACACAACAGGATCGCCAAGGGCCGTTGGTTGCGGCCCGAACGCGCCACTTCTTCGTCCAGCCGACCGTGAAAATACCGCCGGTTGTACAGTCCGGTGAGGGAGTCGTGGATGACGTACTGCTCCAGCGTCTCTTCCGCCCGCCGACGTTCGATCGCGACGGCGATCAGATTGGAGACACTCTGGAGAAACTCCACCTCATCGAGACTGAATGCTTGGCGATTGACGGAATACACTCCCAGGACGCCGATTGTGCGGCTCTGTGAGACCATCGGGACGGTCAATCCCGACAACGCGGCATGCTCCCGCAGGAAAGGGGACGGGGAAAATCGCGTTTCCGCTCCAAAATCTTCGACCATGACCGGGCATCCCACCAACAAGGTGTATCCGGCCTGAGAATCGGATCCGGCGGGGACGATCGCCTGCCCGATCAGATCGCGCTTCCAACCGAACCCGGCCGCCAGGACGAAGGCGTCATTCTCGTGGAGGGTCAGAATTTCCGAGAGGTCGGCTTTCAAGACCTCGGCGATCAAGCGCGACGCATGATCCATCATGTCGCTGAGACGGAGTTCCTTAAGGCACACCTCGCCGATTTCCTTGGCGATGCGCTGTTGCTCGACCCGTTTGCGCAACAGGGCTTCCGTCCGTTTCCGTTCGGTAATGTCCCGGATGATGGCCAGCCCGCCGATGATCGCCCCGTGCTCATCGAACAACGGCGAATAATGCCCCTCGACAAATCCCTGCCCAAAGGCCGGGGAGACATACGGCCGGTCTTTGGCGATCACGGTGCGGCCGGCGAGGGCCTCATGAAGGAACCGATCGTCGCCGGTCTCCTTTAAGGCGGGAAACAGGTCGAACGCGCATTTGCCCAGCACCTCGACATTGCGCACACCGGTAATCCGCTCCATGCCGGGATTCCACACCGTGTACCGGCACTGCGGATCGAACGCGAGAATGCCGTCCACACTGCTGTTGATCAAGCGGGCGAAGACCGCGCGCATCTCGGAATGGGCGTGGAGCAGTTCCTGAGAGCTCAACTCCAGCGATCGTTCGAGCATGGCTCGGTCCGCGTCGAATTGACGATACGCCTCATCGACGGCGCCGAGGAAATCGGCGACCCCATCGGCAGCCGGAGGCGAGCCGCCGAACCAGCGTTTGATTTGACGCGCGAGGAGGGTGTGCCGTTCGGCCACTAGCGTTCGGAGAAGGTGGTGATCGTCATGGTTTGATTGTGCAGTTCGCAGCGGGCGCTGGGCGTAAAGGGGGAAATTTCGCCGTAGGAATAAAACCCCGTCAGCACGGTGTGGTCGCCCATCACATCGCGGACGCCTTCGACCTCTTCCTCAATCCGTTGCTTGAGCACCAGCTTTCTCCCGACACAACTGATGAGCAGGGCCAGTTCAGCCGGAGCGGATCCCAGCGCGCCAAAGCTCGTTTTGGCGGCGCCCACCGAGCCGTCGATCAACCGGTCGAAGTTGGCCTTCATCAGGCGCGCATAGGCGCCTTGCGGAATATCTCCCGCGAACGTGAGACTGTGCTCCTGCTCATCGATCGAAAGGATCGTCCGGACCACGGCGGATTCTCCCTGCTTGGTCCGTAGGCTGAGCGGAAAGAGGAGACCGGTTGCGGGAAGACCCTCGGCGTGTTCCCCCAGATACTGACGATAGAGTTCCAAGGCCGACCGCCCATCGAGTTCGTACAGCACGTTGCCCGATGAACGCGTGATGAGGCGCTCGGGCCCGAACGGATCCCAGCCTCCCAATGATCCGTATCCGACCCGCAGGCGGTTGCCGTACAGGCCGAGGATGGCGACGGTATCGGGCTCCGCCGGACCATCCCAGAGCACCAAGGTGCGGCTGAACCGCTCGCCGTCACCCGAGAGGCCGCCGGTGATGGACACGCCCTTCGGCAGATGGGCCGCCAAACCCTTCACCAATTCGCTGCCGTTGATTTTCAACCCGTCGGACAGCACGAGGACATGCACTAACCCTTCGCCATCGAGTTGCTTTGCCAGGTGCTCCCCCACGTGAAAACTGTTGGAGGCATTGTCAATCCGCATACGCGCGCCTTTGAGGGTCGTATGCTGGAATTGAATCGCGGTCACCACCAGAGACTCATCCGTGACCTGAACGCCGCAGATCTCTCCCGCGGTTGAACAGCCGAACACATGCGCGTTGGGATAGACGTTCCTGAGGTGATCGACGTGATGCGGTTCGTGGAGCAATCCGGTCGAGCCGAACACGAGCACGAGATCGGCGGCCGATGACAACGCGCCCGGAGGTTTGGGGTCCCATCCCGCCGCTGCGGTCCACTTCGCCTGCTCGATGTGCATCGTGATCACCTCGGATGCGTGCCTGACGGACCGACGGAAAGCGGCCCTGCGCGAATGCCCCGGAGTATAACAGTCGGAAATTGCGGGTCAAGACACTCGGACGATGGGATGAAAGAACGGGTGATGAACGAGGGGCGTCAGGCGCTGAAATCGCCGTCGTCGGCTTCGTAGGCCGGCGCATGGGGAAACGCCATGATCGTCACGACCGGCAGATGATCCGAGCCGACGTCGGGTCCCACGGTACGCCGGATCACTTCGATCCCCGCAGAAATCAGGGTATGGTCGATGGCCACGCCCACCCACGGGGTAAGGACCGTCGGCCACGTGCTCCAAGACCCGAATCCCTCCTGGGCATCCCGCAAGTCGGCCGGGGCGATGAGATCCCGAAACCACGGGGACCATCGGGTGATGTTGAGGTCGCCCACGACTATTTTTTGGGCCGACGGGTCGCTCGCCACGCGTCGTCCCAACGCCGCCAGTTGCCGATTTCTCGCCTCCGCATCGGAAGCGCTCATCGGGCTGGCCAGGTGGGTAGCGTACACCGCGAGACGCTCTCCCCCCGGCGAGAGCGGGAACGTCAGGACAACGGCGGGACACCACGGATCTCCCACCGAGACGATCCGCAGGCTGGATGCCCGGCGGCTGAACACGGCGATCCCGGTCCCGTTGGCCGGTAATTTCATCAGGGTCGAGGGATAATGCGCCGCA
>JBDSOK010000260.1:0-7700 GCA_039914845.1 Nitrospiria bacterium
CCTTATGGGCGGCGACCAGCCGGAACGGCGAACGGCGAAGCGGAGATTAAGCGGTCGGCAGGACCCGGTTCCACACGAATTGAAAGACACACGAACCGATCTGGAACATATCCCCATTCATCAACACCGCCCGCGACAGCTTGAGGTTGTTGACGTAGACCCCGTTCGAGCTGCCCAAATCACAGAGCATGTATTCCGTCGAGGCCCGTTCGATTTTGGCATGCCGTCGCGAGACGTCTTTGGCGTCGATGACGATGTCGCATACCGGATCTCTGCCGATTAGATATTCGCGACCCACCAGCCGGTATTCTTGGCCTTCCAACGGACCGCTGAGGCCCCGAACGGTGGGCACACCCGATACGTCATCCAACGGAGACTGACCGGGGAGAAATTGAATCGTTTTTTCTTCATCCATCATCTTGAACACTCCTGAACGATCGCCGACGTGACGGCCTTAAAGATAAACCAGTCAGCCCACGTGTCAAACTGCGACCGATCCGGTTCAGTCGATTCAGGCCCCGGACGGGGATGGATGGGGCGGGTCGTCACCGGCAACGAGCAGGGCGGCGGCTCGTGCGGGGCCCACCTCGGGGAAGAAGAGCAGGGGCTGAAATTCCACAAGGTCGGGATCGAACGCGTGCTCCCACGGGAGGCGATGGGCGCGGTCGGGCCAGAACAACTGGATCGCCGGAAACGACCGCTCGCGATAAAACCACGCAGCGTCGCCCAGCACCAAGGGGCGCCAGACCTCAGCCACCGCCCGAAACGCGCAACGGTACGGTGGCATAAGCCCGCCGTCTTCATCGCCGTCGGAAAAGCGGGCCCCCGACCGGACCCGCATGCCGATCGCATCGATCAGGGTCGCCGCCACATCCGCCGGCAAACCGAAGACGACCATCTCCGCGTGGTCGAATGTGTGGAAGAGGCCGATCGAGAAGGCCCATGCATGGCGCGGGGGACGCGGCGGCACCTGCACGACGTGCCAGCCTCGCGTGTTGATGTCATGAATGACTTGGCGGTCGCGGGCGGGGGAGCGTCCGCCGGCCAGGCTCATGGCGCCGCCAAGCTCATGTCTCGACCGACTCGACCATCGGATTCCACTTATACAGGGTCGGGACCTGCGGCGCAACGGTGAAGGGGCAGGGGGCGGGCCGGGAGAAGGGCGGTTCTGGCGGTCAGTTGTGCCGAGGAATCGGCCTACTCGCCGGGGTCCTTGTCGTAGATCCGGCGCACGAAGGCGCGCCCCGCCATATCGCGCAGGGTTACTTCGAACGCCACGATGTCCTCGTCGGCATTTTTCAGGATGTCCCAGAGCAATTGCGTGTCGTCGATCATGCGGGTTCTGGCCCAGCGGCCCGCGCGCGTTTTCAGGGCAAAATACACGTCCAGATCGTTCTTGTTCGCTGATCGCTGTTCGTGCCAGACTTTCACCAGAGGCTCCGAAGCGGCAAACGGGGAGAACTGAAAGACCTCGGTGATCGGCCCCTCGCAGGTGAACTCGTGCCATCGGCCTAAGACCGTGTCGGACACGCGCTCGGCACGGCAGCGATCGATCGCCGGCGTCGCACTTTCCAGCACCAAAGTCTCGAAGTGATCGCGATGAAACTCGTGACGCGCCAGTTCCTGATCCTGCTCATCGAAGAGCACGAGCGTGAATGCCGTGCATTGCCCCTCCTGGAACGTGGGACGAAAGTCGGCATAGGTCCCCGTGAGGTCGGCCTGCTCGAGCTTGATGGTCTTTTTGACGGCGTCTCCCTCGCCCTCGGTCCCGCCGGATAGCGCGATGGCGTCGTTGTCGAAGGGGGTGAAGACGCCCCGCCATTCACGCGTGGCCTGGTTTCGCATGACAGTGGTCTTCCCCAAGAGGCATCGCCCCTCGTCGGTGTACAGCGGATACTCGAGGTCGCGTTCCTCGGTCCACGCGGCATCCAAGAGAAACCCGTACGCGGGAGACCACGGGAGAGAAGAACCCCAGACCAGGAGAGCCAACACGATCGCGAGAAATTTCATCCGTATCCTTTCGACACACCGAGGACTGGAGAGTACCGGCCGGGAGGGGGGACGATCGAACAGCGCGGTTTGTTGGGGGTGGGACATTCCGGACCCGGAAAATATTCTAGAGAACTGCCCGGTTGGAACGGCGGCCCGGTGGGCTGTTATAATCTCCGCGTGTCGGAGTCGGCTGTCCCCACCCACGCGCTCGTCGACGACCTGATCCGATTGTTCGGCTCCCATCAGGTCCTGGCCGACCATGCCGCCCTCACGGCCTACTCGGTCGATGCGGGGATCTATAAGATTCGGCCGCGCGCGGTCGTGCTCATTGAATCCGCCGAGGACCTCCCGCGTCTCTTGGCCTACAGCCGGGAGCGCCGCCTGCCCTTAACCGCCCGCAGCGGAGGGACCAATCTGACCGGCAGCGCCATCGGCGAGGGCCTGGTGGTCGACTTTTCACGGCTGCGCAGACTCCATGAGATCAACGTGGAGGAGCGATGGGCGCGGGTCGAGCCGGGGATGGTCTACGCCGACTTAAACCGCGAGCTTGCGCCCCATGGGCTCAAATTTGCGCCCGATCCGTCCAGCGGCGACATGTGCAAGCTCGGCGGGATGCTGGCCAATAACTCGGCCGGCCCCCGCTCGCTCAAATACGGGGCGGTAACCGACAACGTCATCGCGCTCGACGTCCGGCTCGTCGACGGCACGCGATTGGACGTGCGGCCGTATCGTCTCGGATCGCCCGAGTGCGAGGCTCTGTTTCTCGCGGTGCCGGCGGTGCGGGATCTGTATCGCCTGATCCGCGATCATCGCGAGCTGATCCTCGGCCGGCGACTGCGGGTGAGCAAGAATTCCAGCGGCTACAACGTATTCGGCCTGGCCGAGGGGCTCGAGCGCGGGATCTTGGATCTGCCTCGGCTCTTCGTGGGCAGCGAAGGCACGCTCGGCCTGACTACCGCGGCCACGCTGCGGTTGATCCCGGTGCCGGAGAGCACCGCCACCGCGCTCTTCTTTTTTTCCCGCCTGGCCGAGGTCACGCGGGCGGTGACCGCGCTCCGCCCGCTCGCGCCCAGCGCGCTGGAACTGATCGACGGCCACACGCTGGACCTGATCGGCCGGGCGCGCTTCGGGATTCCCGACGGCACCGCGGCGGTGCTGCTGGCCGAGTTCGACGAGCCGCCGGCGGCCGAACGGATGGCGGCGGCGAATGCCGCGTGCCGCGACCTGTCGCAGACCGCGCCCGCCGCGCTGGCGGTGGAGCCCGATCGCCAGGCCGCGCTGTGGGCGGCGCGTAAAGCCATCTATCCCACGCTCTATCGCTATGACGCGAAGCGCCATCCCGTCAATTTCGTCGATGACGTGGTGGTCCCTGCCGAACGCTTGGCCGACTTGATCGCCTATCTCGACGCGCTCTTCGACGCGGAGGGCGTGAAGGTCGCCATCTACGGCCATATCGGCGACGGCAACGCCCATATCAACCCACTGCTGGATCTGACCGACCCCGCCGATTTCGCGCGGATGGCGTCGCTCTCCGCCACAATCCACCGGACGGTGATCGAGCGCTTCGGCGGCTCGCTCTGCGGCGAACACGGCGACGGGCGGGTCCGGGCCGAATTCGTGCGCGAGCTCTACGGCCCCGAACTCTACGAACTTTTCCTCACGATCAAGGCGCTCTTCGATCCCCAGGCCCTGCTCAACCCGGGGGTCAAACTCTCCTCGACGCCGTTCACCGAACGGGTGGACGTCGAGCGGCTGGCCAAGCCGTGCGCCACCTGCGGCAAGTGCAACAGCGTGTGCCCGGTCTACGACGTCACGCGCGAAGAATCCAATGCCGCGCGAGGCTGGTTCCACGTCCTGACCGCGGCGGACTATACGTACGAGAACTCGTCGCGGGTCGTGGAGGCCTGCATCAACTGCAAGTCGTGCGTGGTGGTCTGCCCGGCGGGCATCGACGTCTCACGGCACGCGCTGGCGCGCCGGGCGGAGCGGCCCAATGCGGTGGCGGGATGGGTGGCGCGGGCCTTGCTGCGCCCCGAGCGCTTCGAGCCCGTGCTGGCGGCGCTGGCGGCCACGCAACGGCTCTGGGACCGCCCGCTCCCGCGAAAGATTCTGGAAACCGTGACCAAACCGTTCTTCGCGCGGATCGCGCCGACCGCGCGTCTCCCGGCCGAGTTGCGGTTGCCCCGGCTCGCGACCCGCAGCTTGCGGCGCCGGCATCGCGCGTTGACCGAAGAAGCGGGCGCGCGCGGCCCGGTGGCCTACTTTCACGGATGCTCGGCCAATTACTTCGACGACGGCGTCGGCGATGCGGTCGTGAATCTCTTGACGCGCCGCGGCCTGGGCCCGGTGCTCCCGCGCCAGCGCTGCTCGGGCACGCCGATCCAGACCTACGGCCAGACGGGTCCGCTGATGGAGGCCGCGCGATTCAATCTGGAGAGCCTCGCCGGATACGAGACCGTCGTGACCGGCTGCGCATCGTGCACGATGATGCTCAAGGACTATCCCACACTCTTCGAGGGCGAGGAGCGGGATCGGGCGACGGCGCTGGCCGCCAAGATCCGCCACATCAGCGAGATCGTGGCGGCCACACCCTCACCGGTCGCGCCGGCCTCCCCACCCGACACCGTGGTGACCTATCACGCCTCATGTCATCTTCGCGCGGCGGGCGTCTCGCAAGAACCGCGGGACGTTCTGCGACGCCTGCCGGGGATGCAGTACGTGGAAATGACCGACGCCGACCGCTGCGCCGGCGGGGCCGGGACCTTCATCGTCAAAGACCCCGAGATGTCGCAGCGCATCTTTGCACGCAAACGCGACGCCATCGCCGCCGGCGGCGCGACGATCGTGGCCACCAGTTGTCCCGCCTGCATGATAAGACTCCGCGCCGGAGTGGACCCGTCCGTTCGCGTCGCGCACGTCGCGCAGCTCGCGGACGAGGCCGAACGGGCCGCGGCGGAACACCCACCCCACGCATGAGCATGGCCGCGCGAGCCTCCCATCCCCCGCGTCATGCCGAGGGGCGTGCTGCGCAACCGCGCCTGGCCGCCTGGGGCCGTGCCCTCCGGCGATCAATCCCCGCGTTTTTGGAAGACCGCGGACCCACCCTGGCCGCCGCGCTGTCGTATTACGTGGTCATCTCGATTTTTCCGCTTGTTCTCCTGGTCCTGTCCCTGTCCGGCTTGGTGCTACAGGACGGCTCCGCTCAGGGCGCGATCATCCGGATGGTCACCGAATACCTGCCCGGCTCCGAGATCCTGATCGCGCAGACGATCAACACCGTCATCCTGGCGCGAGGATCGCTGGGCGGCTTGGCGGCGCTGGGACTCCTCTGGACCATATTGGGCATGTTTTCGGTGATCGAAGAAGCGATCAACACCGCCTGGGGATCAGCCGCGCGCCGCACGTTTCTCCGCTCCAAACTCGTCAGCCTGGCGATGTTCGGCACGGTCTCAGTGCTGCTGCTCCTTTCCATCGCCGCCGCCGGGTCGCAGATCGCCGCGCGGGCCGCGGCCGCCGTCCCGTCCGGCACATGGTTTCAGGTCTCGGCGTCGATCGTCGCCTCCACCACCGGGTTCGCGTTGCTCTACCGTTTCGTGCCCCGCGCCAGGGTGCGTTGGGCCGACGTGTGGCCGGCCAGCGTGCTGACGGCCGGCCTCTGGGAAGCCGGCAAGTGGGGATTCCTTGGGTATTTGTCGATCGCCGACTACGCCAGCGTCTATGGCCAGGTGGGCACCGTGATCGCCCTATTGGTCTGGGGCTATATCTCCGGCGCGGTGCTGATTTGGGGCGCGGAGCTCTGTGCCGAATTCGCCGATGCCTGCGGGGGCGAGCGCTGAGCGATGCAGCTGCGCGTGATGACCTACAATATTCACAGCGGATTCGGCCGCCAAGGATACGATCTGGATGCCATTTATCGGACGATCGAACACGAAAAGGCGGATGTGATCGCGCTCCAGGAAGTCGACCTCGGGTTGCGGCGGACGGGATACGTCGATCAGGCGCAATGGTTGGCGGACCGGCTGAACCTCTACCCGTTCACCGGGCCGACCCGCAGGCAGGGCCGCTACGGCAACGCGCTCTTGACTCGCTGGCCCGCCACGCTGGTGCGGAACCATGACCTCACGATCTGGCCCCAGGCCGGTCGCGCCTGCCTGGAAGTTCACGTGGAAACGCCCAAGCTGGCGCTGCACTGCTTCGTGACGCATCTCGGGCTCTTGCCCCAGGAGCGCATGCTGCAGGTGAGCCGGCTGGTGGAGCGGGTCGTCGCGTCGGACGGGCGGCCGCACGCGGCCACCCTTTTGATGGGCGACTTCAATACGATCCCGCGCAGCCGCGTCTCCCACAAACTTCGGCACCGATTCACCGATACGTTTCACGCCGCGGGTGAAGGACGATCCGCGACCTTTCATACCCGATTGCCGCGGGTCCGTTTCGATTATATTTACGCCGACTCGACCTTGGCGGCGGTCAGTTGCCGGGTGGTCGTCAACCCCTGGTCGGATCGGGGGTCGGACCATTTACCGCTGATTGCCGATCTGCGAGCCGAGCGGCTATAACTCGCCGCGAAGCAGGACTGACGGACGCTTGCCCAAGAGGCGGTAGGTGCTGAGGACGCCGACCGCCATGGTGCCGGCGGTGGTCAGCCCGATCGCAGCCGCCAGCGCGCCGGGCGCCCAGACCCACGGCAGATCGAGCATCCAGTGCAGAATGGACCAGGCCAGCGCCGATGCCAGGACGGTGCCGATCAATCCGGCTGCGAATCCCAGGATCCCGAACTCGATCGCGAACGCGCGTGCCACGGTTCGGCGCGGGGCGCCTAAGGCCTTCAAGATCATCGCCTCGCGCAGGCGGGCGTCTCGCGCCGCCGTCAGGGACCCCGCCAACACCACACAACCGGCCAGCACCGTCAACACCGCCACCGCGCGAACCGCCACGATGATGCGATCCACGACGCGGGCCGCCGAGAGCAATACATCCCGAACTTGAATGGTCGTGACGTTCGGGAACTCGTCCACCACCCGTTGCTGTAACGAGATTTCATCCGTCTCGGGCACTTGTGCGGCCCCGAGGTAGGTGAGGGGCGCCGCCTCGAGGATCCCGGGGGCGAATATCGCATAGAAATTCGTCGCGCGGCTGTTCCAATTCACCGATCGCAGATTGGCGACCCGGGCCGCCACCGGAATCCCCTGGACGTCGAAGACCAGTGCCGACCCCACCGTCACCCCCAGATGCCGCGCCGCCTCTTCCTCGATCGAGACCGCCGCCTCGGCCGTACCGGTGTCGGCAATCCGGCGTGCCGACCCGAACCGCGGCTCCCCGTTCCACCACGTGCCCGCCACCACGGTATTGTCCCGCGGCAAGTCGTCGCGAAACGTCAACACATACTCTCGAGTGAAATACCAGCGATGCTCGGGCTTGGTTCCCGGTGGCCCCTCCGACCCGACCGGCACGCCGTTGACGGTCAGCAGACGGGATCGCACCACCGGGGTCAACTCCAGCGGCACGTGTCGTGAGACCATCAGCGCATCGAAGGCGTCGCGCTGATCCGGCTGCACGTCGATGAAAAAAAGGCTGGGGGCGTCGCGAGGCATTTGGCCGGCCAACTCGGCGTGAATCGACCGTTCCACCAACACCACCGTCAAGACCGTCATCACCCCGATGCCGATCGACACCAGCACCGTGGCGGTGCTCGCACCCGGTCGGTAGAG
>JBDSOK010000239.1:0-2860 GCA_039914845.1 Nitrospiria bacterium
TGTTTTCGATGATCGTCACGTCGCGTTTGGGATCGACGTTGGTGGAAATGGCCCAGATCACGTCTTCCCATTTGCGGATGTCGATGTCGGGATCCACCACGATCACGAACTTCACATAGAGAAATTGCTTGAGAAAGCCCCACAGACCCATCATGACGCGCTTGGCGTGGCCGGGGAATTGTTTCCGCATGGAGATGACAGCCACCCGATATGAGAGCGCCTCCATCGGCAGGTGGAAGTCCACGATCTCAGAAAACGTCCGCTTGATCATCGGCAAAAAGATGCGGTTGAGCGCGAGCGCCATCACCGCGTCCTCGCGAGGCGGCCGGCCGGTGACGGTCGTCATGTAAATCGGGTTGCGGCGATGGGTGATTGCGGTGATGCGGAAAACCGGAAAGGATTCGACGGGGTTGTAGTAGCCGGTATGGTCGCCGTGCGGTCCCTCGTCCGCCATCTCGCCGGGCGCGATTTCGCCCTCGATGACGATCTCGGCGGAGGCCGGCACCTCGAGGTCGATCGTCTTGCACCGCACGAGTTCGATGCCTTTCTTGCGCAGCAGGCCCGCGAAGTGAAACTCGCCGATTTCCTCCGGCACCGGCGTGACCGCGGCGGTGATGGTGCCGGGATCGCATCCCAAGACCGCCGCGACCGGCATCGTGCGTCCTTCGGCCATCCACTCGCGCCAGTGCTGTGCGCCGCCGTGGTGCTTGAGCCATCGCATGGCGGTGCGATCTTTCCCGAGAACCTGCATCCGATAGATTCCGGCATTGTATTTGCCGCCCTGTGGGGATTTGGTGATCACCAGCGGCCAGTTGATCTGCGGACCGCCGTCGTCGGGCCAGCAGAAGAGCACGGGCAGAATGCCCAGATCGGCCTGCTCACCGGTGAGCACGACGTCCTGACACGGCGCCCGGCTCACCGTCTTCGGCGCGAGATGGAGAATGCGCCCGTAAAACGGCAGGTGTTTGATGGCGTCGACAAAGCCCTTCGGCGGCTCGGGGTGCTGCAGGAACGCGAGAAACTTGCCGATCTCCTCCAGTCCCGCTTCGTCGGTATCGAGGCCCATCGCCACCCGCTTGACCGTGCCGAAGAGATTGGCCAGCAGCGGCATCGAGGAACCTTTGACGCGTTCGAAGAGGACCGCGGGTCCCTGGTTGAGCAAGAGCCGATTGAGGATCTCGGTGATCTCCAGTCGCGGATCGACCTCCTGGGCGACGCGCACCAGCTCTCCCTCACGCTCCAACACCTTGAGAAATTCGCGCAGGTCCTCGTACGGCACGGTTCCGGCTCCTAGGGGAAGAAGAAATCGCCGGCGATGCCGGCAAGCAGCAGAAGGCCCACGGCGGCGTGCGAGCGGAAGAGACGAAACGTCGCGGCGCGATCCGGCCCACGGCGAAGCGCCCACGTTTGATACGCGAACACGGCGGCGACGGCCGCCACGGTCGCCGCATAGACGAGGCCGAGGGGAACCAGCCATCCGAGAACGATCAGTCCGGCGAGCGCAAGCGAAAACAGGGCGCCCACGCCGACCCACACGTACCGACCGAAGAGGATGGCCGATGAGCGGACGCCGATCTTGAGATCGTCCTCGCGATCGAGGAGCGCGTAAATCGTATCGTAGCCCGCCGCCCAGCAGACCGTGGCGGCAAACACGATTAGCGCCGGCAGGCCGATCTCCTGACGCACCGCGGCCCATGCCAGGATGGCGCCCCAGCCGAACGCCGCGCCCATGACCAGTTGGGGCGCCGAGAAGACGCGCTTGGTCAGCGGATAGAGAGCCGCCAAGGCAAATCCCACCACACTCAACGCGAGGGCCAGCGGGTTGAGCGTCAAGGCCAGCCCCAACGCGATCAACGACAGCGCCGCTCCGACCGCGAGCGCCTCCGGCGGGGTGAGCCGGCCCGACGCCAACGGCCGGTCCTTGGTGCGCGCCACCGCCGCGTCGAACCGCCGATCGGCCAGGTCATTGAGCACGCACCCCGCGCTGCGCATCACGAACGCGCCGGTGACGAACACCAAGAACAGCGAGAGCGGCGGCCGTCCGTCGGCGGCGATGACGAGCGACCACAGGGCCGGCGCCATCAGCAGGAGCGTGCCGTATGGCTTGGAGAGCCGCAATAAATCGGCAATGGCGGAGAGGGTGCCGGGCCTCGGTATCGCCGGCATCGACCGGCGATGGGTCTCGGACACGCTCATCGTCGCTCCGCGAGGTGCGGGGAGAAGACCTCGGAGATCCAGGCCGAGAGCGTGCCTTCGGCGGTCAAGCGATAGACGCGACACCACAAGCGCTCGGAGGGGTCGGCCCCGAACGCGCCGGCCAACGCCGCGTCCTGGAGACGGCCGATCCTCAAGCCGTCCCGCACCGCAGTCCCTCCGCACGCGTCGACGAGGCGTCCCAGCGGTTGGGAGCCCCGCCTGAGGCCCTCGGCCAGTTCGGCGCTGAGCGACGCGCTGGGCAAGACCGATGAGGCATAGAGAAGTTTCCGGCGACGATGCGTGAGCCAGACGTGCCGGACCACGGCGGTCTGGCGAGGCGGCACGCCCAATCGATCGGCGGTGTCGTCGTCGAGGGGTTCTTCTCCTTGGTGCACGACCTCCACGTCGATCGGTCCCAGGACCAGCGCTTCGAGTGCGGCGGTCATCGAGCCGTCGGAGGTGAGCAGCAGGCGAAGAGTCGGGAAGACCTCAGTGGGATTTATCTCGGCAAGAAATCGGGCGGGTGTTTTCCAGTCGAGCGATGTGCCGGGCGACGCGATCATCGGCGGATCATACGTGACGCTGAAAAGAGGTGTCAAGGCGGGCGGGGCTCTTGCCTCATCCGTAAAACCGCTTGACAAGGCAGGACAATTTCATTAAGATC
>JBDSOK010000295.1:0-11916 GCA_039914845.1 Nitrospiria bacterium
GCGGCGGGATGGTTTCCTTGTTAAGCGACGGCCTGGCGAAGGCGCGGGCGGGGGCGACGAGCCTGGAGGAATTGGGGCGGGTACTGGAATCCGACGATCTCATCCCCGCGCTCTGCGGCGCGTGCGGCGGCATCAAACCGTCCGGGTTTCCCTATTGTCCCTTCTGCGGCGCACGCGCCGAGGGCCGCTGTGCCTGCGGTCAGGCGCTCCTGCCGACGTGGTCCCACTGTCCGGCGTGCGGGGCGGGACCAAGTCAGTCCTAACATGCATGGCGTTGTTCGTTGTTTGGTGTTCGTGATTCGTACACGAATAACCCATAACCGATCACCAACAACCGTCTTGTCGAATCTACCGCTTGAAATGATCGTAGCCCGCCATCAGAAGCGGACGGCTCGCGCCCGTGGCGTCAATCAGCCGGAGGCCCGCGCGGCGAGGGAGCACGCGACCGATGGGGGTGATCGGGACTTTCCGGGTCGCCAGGCTGAGCGCCCGCTTCAGATGTGCGGGCGAAACGGTAAACAATAATTCGAAATCCTCGCCGCCCGTGAGAGCCAACTGGACCGGATCGCGATCGTATTGCTCGGCATAGGCGCGGAATGCGGGAGACAGCGGCAACGCACACGCGTCGATTTCCGCGCCCACGCCGCCGGCATCGCACACGCGCCGAAGATCGGAGGCCAGTCCGTCGGAGAGATCGATGGCCGCGGAGGCCACTCTCCGCTCGCCCAAGGACCGGCCGACGGCAAGCCGGGGCTCGGGAACTTGGTGGCGGTCAATGAGAAATCGACGGTCGCGGGACAGACGCGATGACCCCTTCCGTTGGAGCAGGTCGAGTCCCGCGGCCGAGTCGCCCAGGGTGCCGGTCACGCAGAGCCAATCGCCCGCCTTGGCTCCCGAGCGGGTCAGCGCCCGACCGCGGGCGACTTCTCCAAGCAGCGTGATCGCGACCGACCACGCCGGCGCGGAGGAAAGATCACCCCCGCCCAGGACGATCCCATACCGGCGAGCGGCGCGCCCCAATCCTCGATACAGCGCCTCGGCGTCTTGGACCGACGCCGTATCCGGCAGGGACAAGGCCACAAAGAACACGGTCGGCGTCCCACCCATCGCCGCAATGTCGCTGACGTTGACGGCGAGCGCCTTTTCCCCCAGACGCTCGAAGGACCAGACCGACCGATCGAAATCCACCCCCTCCACCAGCACGTCGGTGGTGACCAGCAGATCGTGTTTCGGAGAGGGGGTCAGCACCGCGGCATCGTCGCCGATACCGAGGCGCAGCCGGGATGAGCGGGTGGGACAGAGCTTGGCGAGGCGGGGGATCAGGCCGAATTCACCGAGACGGTGTAACTCAGAGCTCATCGCTCATCGCTCACAGCAAAGACGAAGATCCGTTGACCTTCCTGTGAGCGACGAGCGGCCTTTCGCGCGCTATGAGCGGCCTTTCGCATTGATCGGGAGCGATCGGCTCACCCGTCCCGGACTGGGCCGGGGGCGCGGACGCGGCGCGCGATAGCCCTTGAGCGCGATCGGCAGCACGTCGTCCATCGTTTCGGCGGGGATCAATTGCAATCCCTGCTTGACGTGCTTGGGGACTTCCTCGAGGTCTTTTTCATTGCGCTTGGGGATGATGACGATTTTCATCCCGGCCCGCTTGGCCGCCAGCAGCTTTTCCTTCAGGCCCCCGATCGGAAGCACGCGGCCGCGCAACGTCACCTCGCCGGTCATCGCCACGTCGCGCCGGACCGGCGTGTCGGTGAACACCGACGCCAGCGCGGTCGCCATCGTGATGCCGGCCGAGGGACCATCCTTGGGAATCCCGCCAGCCGGCACGTGGATGTGAATGTCGAATTTGCCGAAGATATCGGGCCTGATGCCGATCTCCTGCTGCCGCGAGCGAATGTAGCTGAGCGCGGCCTGCGCCGATTCTTTCATCACGTCGCCCAAATGCCCGGTCAGGGTCAGGGCGCCCTTGCCCTTCATCATCGTCGCTTCGATGTAGATGATGTCGCCCCCGCTCTCGGTCCACGCCAGACCGGTCGCCACCCCCACCTCGTCTCGCTCCTGTTCGGCTTCCGGCAGATGCTTGGGGATGCCGAGATAGACCTGCAGGTTCTTGGGCGTGATGACGTATTGCTTGATCTTGCCCTCGGCGATCTTGCGCGCGACCTTGCGAAAGATGTTCGCGATCTCGCGCTCCAGGTTGCGAACGCCCGCCTCGCGCGTGTACTGGGTGATGACCACCCGCAACGCGGGTTCGGTCAGCACCACGTATTGTTCCCCGATTCCATGTTCCTTGAGCTGACGCGGGATGAGGTAGTGCTGGGCGATGCCGACCTTCTCCTCCTCGGTATAGCCCGAGATGTCGATCACTTCCATCCGATCGCGCAAGGGGCCGGGGATCGGATCCATCAAATTCGCGGTGGTGATGAACATGACGTTCGACAGATCGAACGGCACGCCGAGATAATGGTCCGAGAACGCATGGTTCTGCTCGGGGTCCAGGACTTCGAGCAACGCCGCCGCGGGATCGCCGCGGAAATCCATGCCGATCTTATCCACCTCGTCCATCATGAAAACCGGATTGTTCGATCCCCCCTGCTTGATGCCTTGAATGATGCGGCCCGGGAGCGATCCCACGTAGGTGCGGCGATGGCCCCGGATCTCGGCCTCGTCGCGCACGCCGCCCAGCGAGACGCGGACGAATTCGCGGCCCAGGGCGCGGGCGATCGATTTGCCGAGCGAGGTCTTGCCGACGCCGGGAGGGCCCAAAAAGCAGAGGATCGGCCCCTTCATCTTTTCCTTCAACTTGCGCACCGCCAGATATTCCAGGATGCGCTCCTTGACCTTCTCCAAATCGTAGTGGTCGTCGTTGAGCACCTTTTCGGCGGCCGCAATGTCGAGGTTGTCTTTGGTCTTTTTGCTCCACGGAATCTCGACCATCCACTCCAGATAGGTCCGGATCGTGGCGGCCTCGGCCGAATCGGGGTGCATCTTCTCCAGGCGTTTGAGCTGCTTGTCCGCCTCCTTGTGCACCTTCTCCGGCATCTTGCATTGCTTGATGCGTTTTCTGAATTCGTTGACCTCTTCCAGCCGTTCGTCGACGTCGCCGAGTTCCTTCTGGATCGCCTTGAGCTGTTCGCGCAGGAAATACTCGCGCTGGCTCTTGTCCATTTCGCCCTTGGCTTCGGCTTGAATCTTCTGCTGCATCGACAGCAGTTCGATTTCCTTATTCAGAATTTCGTTGACGCGGCGCAAGCGGGTGACAGGGTCGCCGATCTCGAGGACTTCCTGAGCAAGGTCCACCTTGAGCCCCAGGTTCGAGGCGATCATGTCCGCCAGCCGACCCGGATCGTCCAGGTTCTCGATCACGACCATGATCTCGGGCAACAGGAGCTTGCCGAAACCGATGATCTTCTCGAGCTGCTCCTTCACCGTCCGCATCAACGCCTCGAGTTCGAGGCCCATTTCGGACATCGCGGGATCGGGCAGCTTTTCGGTGCGGACCAGGTAAAAGGGCACCGATTGCACGTACTCCACGACCTTGGCCTTGGCCAGCGCCTGCACCAGGATCTTGATGCGGCCGTCGGGCAGCTTGAGCATCCGCATGATCATTCCCACCGTGCCCACCGAATAGATGTCTTTGGGCTGGGGATTTTCCACGTCGAGCGCCCGCTGCGCGACGAGCAGGACCAGGCGGTTGCCCGCCAGGGCTTCATCGATCGCTTTGATCGACATGTCGCGACCGACGAAGAGCGGAAGCACCATATGGGGGAACACGACCAGATCCCGTACCGGAAGCATGGGAAGCTGGTCGGGAATATCGACCTGCTGGCCGTCCTGATCAACCGATTGCGACACGGGTCTCTTCTCCTCCGGGTGAATGATGAACCGGCATCACTCCGGCGTAATCCGAATCCGGATGGCTTCCTGACGCCGATCCGGAATTTTTGGAAAGGTGATCGTCAAGACCCCGCGCTCGTACCGCGCGACGGCCGCATGCGGATTGATCGCGGCCGGCAGCGAGATGACGCGATGAAACCCGGCGGTATGGCGCTCGACGCGCAGATAGCAGCCCTTTTCCTGATCGCAGGGACCGCGCCGATGGCCCTCGATCGTCAGATTGTTCCGCGAAACCTCGATCCGGATGTCGTCGCTGCAGATCCCCGGGAGGTCCACTTCGACCACCAGGCCGACCGGCGCTTCGTACATATCCAGCAGCGGAAGACGCGGCGCACCGGCGCCCTCCTGCTCGGGCACGAAGACCGGCGAGGCCGTCTTGACCCGTTCGATTGCGCTCCGGGCTCCGCTGAGGTGTTTGGCCATCCGTCCCGTCCCCGGCGCGCATTCGGCTGCGTGGCGCCGATGACCATCCATCAAGGCGATAAACGCAATTGCTCGAGAAACCGACGAAACGCCTCGCCGAGTTCGGGATTCTTCAATCCGAATTCGACGGTGGCTTTCAAAAATCCGAGCTTGTCCCCGGCATCATGTCGCCGGCCGTCCATGATCCGACCGTAGAGACGTCCCTCGCGCGCCAAGACCCGGAGCGCGTCGGTCAATTGAATCTCGCCGTTTCGTCCCGGTTCGGTGCGTTCGAGTACGGAGAAGATATCGGGCGTCAGCACGTAGCGTCCGATCACCGCGACCGTGGACGGCGCCTGCTCAGGCGAGGGTTTCTCGACCATGTCGTCGATGTGGAAGACCCCCGGCTTGATTTCGCGCCCCTGGATAATGCCGTATTGGCTGACCTCCGAGCGCTCCACCCGCTGGAGCCCGATCACCGCCACGCCGACTTCCTGATACATCGTGATCAATTGCTGGATCGCCGGCACCGGATGGTCGATAATGTCGTCTCCCAACAACACCGCGAACGACTCGTTTCCCACCAGGCGCGCGGCCTGGAGCACCGCATGGCCCAACCCGCGGGGCTCGCGCTGGCGGACATAAAAAAAATGCGCCAGACGCCCGATGCGCTGCACTTCGTCCAGCAGCTTGTGCTTGCCGTGTTCCTGAAGGTTGGACTCCAACTCGAACGCCACGTCGAAATGATCTTCGATCGCGCGTTTGCCGCGTCCGGTCACCACGATCATGTCTTGAATGCCCGAGGCCACCGCCTCCTCGACGACATATTGAATGAGCGGTTTGTCGACGAGCGGCAGCATTTCTTTGGGAGAGGCTTTGGTCGCCGGCAAAAATCGCGTACCGAGACCGGCCGCGGGGATAACGGCCTTGGTGATGGATTGCGTGGACATCGTGGCCATTGTAGGAAGCACCCAATCAAAAGTCAACGAAGGGGAGAGAGCAGAAGACGTTGTTCGTACAACCAACAACGGCCGTTCATCGCTGTGACAGTTCATCCAGAATTTCGCGCACCCGGGTCCGAAGAGACCCCCGCGGCGCGCGGCCGTCGATGAGATAGTCGGCGTCCCGCCGCTTCAGCCGGACCGGCCACTGGCTCCTGACCCGCGTCAGCGCCTCAGAGCGCGTCAGCCGGTCGCGGCGCATCAGGCGCGCCACCTGCGTGCGTTGGTCGGCGTAGACCACGATCACCGCATCCATGGCGCGATGGGCGCCGGTTTCGATCAGCAGCGCGGCGTCGAACACGATCACCGCGTCCGCGTCACGGGCGGCCAGATCGCGCACCAGCCGCCGTTGCGCGGCAAACACGCGGGGATGGACGATCGCCTCGAGACGTCGTAACCGCCGGGGGTGGCCGAAGACCAGCGCCGCGAGCCGCGAGCGGTCGATGACGCCGCCGGGCGCCACGCCGGGCCCGAAGACCTTCACGACCGCGCGCGCCCCCGGGGTATGGGGGGCGAGCGCGGCCCTCGCCAGAAGATCGGCGTCGATCACGTACGCGCCCGACTCCGCGAAGATCCGCGTCACCGTGCTCTTGCCGCAGGCGATCCCGCCCGTCAGTCCCACCAAGACCATCGCGCCGCAGTGTAGCATGAATCGGGCGAGCCCAACCTCGACCTCACGCGTTGATCCCGGAATCTCGACGGCGTACAATAGCTTCGTCACGGCTATGGCTCCCGTATCCTCACGTCCTCCGGTTCGTCATGCCCCTCGTCCCCGCGACCCACAGCCTGCGATGGCGCGACGCGGCGGAAGCCGCGTGGGGCGCGGCGTGGCATGGCTGCTGATCCTCGGTGCGGCGGGTGCGGTGGCGTACGGGGCGTGGGTCTATCTTCGCCTGCCCGACGTGACGGTCCTCACCCACAAAAACCCCGCGGCCACCGCCTTCATGACCTTGCGCGATCTGGAATATCGGCGCAGCAGCCGCACGCCCCCGCGCCGGCGGCAGGCCTGGGTGCCGCTGCGCGCCATCTCGCCCCATCTGGTCGATGCGGTGTTGATGGCGGAGGACAGCGCGTTCTACCGGCACGACGGGGTCGACTACCGCGAACTCTGGGAATCGCTCAAGCTGGGATGGCGGGAGAAGCGCTTATCGCGGGGTGCGAGCACGATCACGCAACAGCTGGCGAAAAACCTGTATCTGTCGCCGGACCGCACCGCCGATCGGAAGCTGCGCGAGCTCTTGATCGCCCGGCGCTTGGAATCCGAGTTGGGGAAGCGGCGCATCCTCGAACTCTACTTAAACGTCGCCGAATGGGGCCGCAATATCTACGGCGCCGAGGCGGCTTCCCGCGCCTATTTCAAGGTGCCGGCGAAAGACCTGACTCCCGCGCAGTCCGCGTTGCTCGCGGGCATGCTGATCAATCCGATCCGGTATTCGCCGCTGGCCCCCGAGGGGCGGCTGGCGCGGCGCCAGCGCATCATCTTGGACCGCATGGTCCGCTACGGCCGCCTGAGCACGGAGGAGTACCGGCTGGCGCGCGGCCTCCGGCCGGCCACCGCGGAAACCGTCGTCGCCGCTCCCATCCCTGATGCTCCCGTCGACGATGGGCTGGCCGACGATGAGCGGATTGCGCCCCCGACGGCCGTGTCCGCTCCGCCGCCGACGGTGCTGATCGAAACGCCCCCGCCCCAACTCAACGAAACGCCCCCGGTCGAACCGACCCCCGAGTTGGAGCCCGTCGGGGTGCCGCTGGCGGGCGATGGCGCCGGGTAGCACGCGGCTGAAAAGGCCTGCGCCGGGTTTTTCAACACCCGGCCGGGGGATTGTGTTAGGATCGCGCAGGATGGCCCGCCGATCGACCCGGCGCGTCGCGCCGGCGCACTCATGGAGGATGCGCGATGGGAATGAAACTCTATGTCGGCAATCTCTCGTTTGAGGCGTCGGAGGCCGACCTCCAAGGCCTGTTTACCCAAGCGGGCCAGGTGCAATCGGCCAAGATCATTACCGATATGTACACCGGGCGATCGCGAGGATTCGGTTTCGTCGAAATGGCCGACCGTCTGGAAGGGCAAAAAGCGATCGACCAATTCAATGGCCAGCAACTCAAGGGCCGACCGATCGTCGTGAACGAGGCTCGACCGCAGGAACGGCGGCCCGGCGGCGCAGGAAGCCGCTGACCGTCGCCCAACACCTCGCTCCCGATCCGCGACAAGACCCTCTATCCCCGGCCCATATGCCTTCGTCTTCCACGCAAACGATTTCCCCCGGACGGTTCCCGGAGACGCTGACGCGTCACCTGCTCCGGTTTCACCGCGATCGGTGGCTGTCCCGCCTCCGGGAACGGCGGACCGACCTGTGGAGCGATGATCCGGCGCACCAGGCCGTGGCGGCGCAGCGCCTGGGCTGGCTCGATCCCCTGCCGCTCTGGGACACGCACCGTCAGTCGGTTGCCGCGTGGGCCGATTCCGCGCGGGCGGGGGTGCGCGACGTGGTCCTGCTCGGCATGGGCGGATCGAGCCTGGCGCCCGAGGTCATCGCCCGCGTGGCGGCTCCCGGCGGCGCCCCCCACTTTCACATGCTGGACTCCACCGATCCCGACTCGGTGCGGAGCCTCACCACCCGTCTGGATCCACGCCGCACCCTGTTCATCGTCGCCAGCAAGTCGGGCGGCACGATCGAGACGCTTTCCCACCTCGCGTTCTTCTATGCCTGGGTCAAGGCCTCCCGCGCCGAGCCGGGCCCGGCGTTCGTCGCCATCACCGATGAGGGCTCGGCGTTGCACCGCCTGGGCGCGGCCCGCGGATTCGCCCACGTCTGGCTGAATCCCGCCGAGATCGGCGGCCGCTATTCCGCGCTCTCGCTCTTCGGCATGGTGCCGGCCGCGTTGATGGGGGTGGACCTGGCGGGCGTTTCCGAGACGGTCCGCGCGATGATCGACGCCTGCGGACCCGAGGCGCCGCGCGATGAGAATCCGGCCCTCACGCTCGGCGTCATGCTGGGGGTGGCGGCGGCAGGCGGCGCGGACAAGCTCACCCTGCTGACGTCTCCGGCCCTGCGCCCCTTCGGCGCGTGGGTGGAGCAATTGGTCGCCGAGAGCACGGGCAAAGACGGGAAGGGGCTGGTGCCGATCGACGGCGAACCAAATGACGCCGCGGCCTACGGCGCCGATCGGTGCGTGGTCGCCCTCCGCCTGGAAGGAGAGGCCCACGCCGGCATCGGCACGAGTTCACGGGTCCGGGACGGCGGCGCGCCGCTGATCGAGATCGCGCTGGCCGACCGGATGGCGCTCTTCGGCGAGTTCTATAAATGGGAGGTCGCAACCGCGGTGGCGGCCGCGATCCTGCACGTGGATCCCTTCGATGAACCCAACGTCCAGGAGAGCAAGGACCAGACCAAGACCATCCTCACGTATTTCTACGAGCACGGCGCGCTGCCCGAAGATCCCATCGCCGCCGCCGGCGACCGGCTGGCCGTCTCGGGCGCGGCATCGGATATCCGACCCGTGCACGATGTGGCCGCGGCACTGCGCGCGCTCTTCGCCTCCGTGAAACCCGGCATGTACCTCGCGCTCCTCGGCTACCTCGATCGCTCCTCCGCGGTCGACGAGGCCATGACCGCCATCCGCCGCCGGTTGGGCGCGGCCCTGCAGGTGCCGACGCTCTTCGGCTACGGCCCGCGCTACCTGCACTCGATCGGCCAGCTCTACAAAGGCGGCCCGCCCACCGGCGCGTTCCTGGTCCTCACCGCCGACCACGCCCAAGACGTGCCGATCCCCGACGCGCCCTATACCTTCGGCCAACTCCAATTGGCCCAAGCCCTGGGCGACGTGGCCGCCCTGCGCAAGCACGACCGCCCCGTCCGGCGCGTACATTTACAAGGCGATCTGCCCGGCGCCCTCATCGCCTTGGAGCAGGCAATCGCCTCATCCCTCACGGGGTAACAAAACACTTCTCCCTTTCGTCCTTTCCGCCCCTCCCCCCTTGCGGGGGAGGGTCAGGGTGGGGGGGCCTCAGCTTGGGACCTGCTCCGGAGGCGCGCACGCCCCAACAGGCGTTCCCCCCATCCCAGCCTTCCCCGCAAGGGGGGGGGAAGAGAGTGAAGACGGAAGTGTGTTTTTATCTTCTTGAACCGCCACGAAGGCGACCACAGGCCGCCGAGACGGGGGCAGATGCAAGGCGGAGCGAGGCTTCGCCCCCGGAGCGTACTGTGTCGTACGTGAGGAGGCGAAGCCGATACGACAACGCCGCAGATGCCCCCGTCTCGGCGGCCTGATTGACACTCCCTTGGGAATGATGGTACGACAAGGCACCATGCCGCCCCCCTCATCCACTCTCCCCGCCCCCGCTGAGAAAGAACGCGCCGTCCAGCGCATGTTTTCCGCCATTGCCGGCTGGTATGACCTCAACAACACGGTCCTGTCCTTCGGCCTGCATCATCGCTGGAAGCGCGAGGCCGTGGCGCGAACGCTCGCTCGACCGGGAGACGCCGTCCTCGACCTCTGCGCGGGTACGTGCGACCTCGCGCTACTCTTGGCCGATCGCGTGGGCTCGGCCGGGCGCGTGACGGCATGCGACCTGAATGCCGACATGCTGGCGGTGGGCCGCTCAAAGGTCGCCAAACGCGGGTATGCCGATCGCATTGCCTGCGAGTTGGGCAACGCCGAGGCCTTGCCGTTCGCCGACAACTCGTTCGATGCGCTGACCGTGGCGTTCGGCCTGCGCAACGTCACCCACCTGTCGAAGGCGCTCGCGGAGATGCATCGCGTGCTCAAACCCGGCGCCCGCGCGGTCTGTCTGGAATTTTCCCGGCCGACGACCGCCCTCCTGCGCAAGGCCTACGACGTCTACTCGTTCACCCTGCTCCCCAAGATCGGCACGCTGATCGCCCGCGACCGCACCGGCGTGTATCAATACCTGCCCGACTCGATTCGCCAATTTCCCGCCCAAGAGGACTTCGCCGCCATGTGGCGCGAGGCGGGATTTCACGACGTGAGCTACACGAATCACTCGGGCGGCATCGTCGCGATCCATTCCGGGGTCCGTTGATGGCGGTCAAATCGATCCTCTACGTCTGGCTGCCCTGCAAGGAAATCTACCCCATCGGCCTGACGTATCTCGCGAACTTCATCCACGAGCGGCATCCCGAGGTGGCCCAGCAGATCTTGGACCTCACGCCGATTGCGCGCGAGCGGCGCGAGCAGGTGCTGCGCGACGTGATCGCGGTGAACAAGTCCGACCTGGTGTGCTTCTCGTGGCGCGACATCCAGGTCTTCGCCCCGCACGAGGGCGACGCGAGCCTGAAGTACGCGTTCAACTTCTACCACTCGATGAACCCGTTCAAGAAAGCCTATGCCTCGTTTAAGGGCCTGGAATTTCTCTGGCGCTACTACCAAGGCATCCGCGAGTTTCTGGGCTACCCCTGGCTGGTGAGGGAGGAGTTTCCCGACGCGCAGATCATGATCGGCGGCGGCGCCTTCTCGGTCTTCGCCGATCAATTGATCCACAAGCTGCCGGAGGGGACGATCGGGCTGTTGGGCGAGGGGGAAGAAGCGGTGCTGAAAGTCGTCGAAGGCCGGAGCCTGGACGACGAGCGATACATGGTCAAGCAGGGCGGCGTGGTGCGCCAGGGCAAGAAGAGCCATTACCTGCCGCTGGACGATTTCACGCTGGACGTCCCCTACCTCTCGAAGACCTATCCGCAGCACACCGTCCATCGCGGCAGCTACATCGGCATCCAGACCAAGCGCGGTTGCCCCTACGATTGCCAATTCTGCGAATACCCGTATATCGAAGGCAAAGAGGTCCGCCACCGCCCGCCCGCCGCGGTCCTGCACGATATGAAGCAACACTACGAGATGTGGGGCGCCCGCAAGTTCTGGTTCACCGATGCGCAGTTCATCACCGGCCGTGAAGCCCTGCTCCAGGTCACGGACATCCTGGAACGGATTAAAGCCGAGAAGTTCCAGATCGAGTGGTCGGGCTACATCCGCACCAGCCACATCACCGCCGACCTGGCCAAGCTAATGGTCCAGACCGGCGTGGGCGACTTAGAGGTTGCGATCACCTCGGGCTCACAAGCCATCATTAACGAGCTGCACATGGGCTTCTCATTAGAGAAGCTCTACGAAGGCTGCCGACACTTGAAGGACGCAGGGTTCAAGGGCAAAGTCATCCTCAACTACTCTCCCAACTCCCCCGGCGAAACCGAACACACGCTATTAGAGAGCGTCCAGAGCTATAAGAAGATCGCCGCGATCCTGGGCGAAGACCACGTCTTCCCCATGCTCTTCTTCCTCGGTGTCCAACCTCACACCGGCTTCGAAGACCGCCTGCTGACCGAAGGCTACCTGAGCCAAGGCTACAACCCCCTCTCGCTCAATCCTCTGACGATCAAAAAACTCCTCTACAACCCCCCGCCCTTCGCCAAGTTGATCGCCAAGGCCTGTATGAAGGCATGGGAGGCGAAGGAGAAGGAATTACGGCAGACGCAAGAAGTCGCGCACGATCTGACCGGACACTATGCCGATACGAATTTGTTTGCGGGCGTGGTGAAGGATTCGGGGCGGCAGGTGCTGATCAATATCGAGCGGGAGCTGGTGGGACCCCATAGATGAC
>JBDSOK010000300.1:0-4738 GCA_039914845.1 Nitrospiria bacterium
GTTCCGGACCGCGCCGTTGTGGGGAGTGGGCACGTCGGCGCCCTACGGCCACGACGGCGCGAGCCTCACGCTGGACGCCGTGATCCGACGGCACGGCGGCGAGGCGCGTGAATCGACCGAACGCTATCGACGAGCCCCGGGAGGGGACCGCCAAGCCCTGCTGGCGTTTCTGAACAGCCTGGTCCTGTACCAGAGCGATCGCCTGCCGACCGATCTGGACGGCGACGGTCGGATCGCCGAGCGCTTCATGGTCGCCGGCCGAAATACCGGGGAGGAGCGCTTCAATCCCGAGTGGTTGTTCCGCACCCCGTGCGAAATCGAGGGACCGATCCGGGCTCCCGACGGATCAGCGGGAACCTCGTCGGCCTGTCTCAATGTCCAGTCGGCCTACGGCCAAGGCCTGGCCTCGCTGCGGGATGCGGACGACGACGGATTTCCCGACGTGGTGGATCGGTGTCCCGACGTCGCAGACTTCCGGACCGGCTGCGCTGCATCCCCGCCGTCTCCCGTGGTGGTGGCCACCACGGTCTCCTGGGGAGGCGGGGGGCTCGCGCTTGCCGTCGATCCGCAGCGCCCCGGAACGGTCTACGTCGGCGGCACCGACGGCTTAGGCGTCAGACAAAGCCGGGATGCGGGGCGGACCTGGCAACCGATCAACTCCGGACTGGGATCGTTGCACGTCACCTCGCTGGCGGTCGACCCGGCCGATCCGTCCACCGTGTACGCTGGGACGGCGCGAGGCGTCTTCCGGACGCGCGACGGGGGAGGAACGTGGAGCGGACAATTCGCAGGACTGCAGGATCCCCGCATCTTTGCGCTCGCCGTCGATCCCCGCTCGCCGGCCACCGTGTATGCCGGAGGATTCGGCGGCCGCATGTACCGCTCGACCGATCGCGGCGACTCCTGGAGCGAGACACGGGTGGGGCCGTCCGTCTATCGGATCACGGCGCTGCTGGCCGATTCGGGAGAATCGAGCGTGCCGGCATTGGACAATCAACCCCCGGCCCTCTACGCGGGGACCAGCGGGGGCGGGGTGTTCCGCAGCGGAGACGGGGGCCGGACATGGAGCCCGGCGGGCCTGGCCGGCATGACGATTTACACGCTGGCGCGGGACCCGCGAATTCCCGCCACGCTCTATGCGGGGGCGGCGGACGGCGTCTACCGCAGCCCCGATCGCGGCGGGCGCTGGTCGCGTCTCGATCAGGGACCGACCCTTCCGGTGCTGGCCCTGGCGATCGACCCCTCCGATTCGTCGGTGTACGCCGGCACTCAGGAAGGCCTCGTGGTCGGCCGCGATGCCGGGAGGCGCTGGTCGGCCGAATCGGGGTCGGACCTGGGCAGGGCGATCGTCTCGCTGGCAGTGGATCCCTGGAACCCGAGCATCGTGTATGCGGCCCAATTCGGCGGGGGAGTGCTTCATAAGGTCCTGGGGAACGATGAGCAGGCTGCTCAAAAAGCTCCAGATGCAAGGCCGTAGGGAGGAGGAAACCGGAGCGTACTGAGTTGTACGTGAGGATTTCCGACGACCGAGGAACGCAGCAGATGGACTTTTTCAGCAGCCTGTTTAGTTGAGGGTGGGGTCCTTCGGCATGTCCGCGTAAAACGCAAACCGCGGTCCCAATGATCGCATCAATTCGGGCCACACGATCTTAGGGTCGGAGTCGAAAATCCACTTCGAATCGCCGGGCACCGTGATCCACGAGTTCGACGCCAACTCGGCGTCGAGTTGGCCCGCACCCCAACCGGCGTACCCCGCATACCCGCGAAAGGCTTCATCCGGCACGCGTTGGGCCACCAACGATTGCAGGGTGGGTAAATCGGTGCCCAGATACACGTCATTGAACACATGATGAGACGCCGCCGGTTCCTGCTCGGATCGAATGAGGATCAACAAATGATCCGGCTGGACCGGGCCTCCGGAGTAGATGACGTCATCGCGCTCTCCCCCCAACTGGTTCAACGCTTCGGTGAGCACGAGCTCGGTGGGACGATTGATGACCAGGCCCATGCTGCCCTGCGCGTTGTGCTCGCAGAGCAGCACGACCGCCTGCCGGAAATTGGGATCGTAGAGCGCCGGCCCGGCCACGAGGAAACTGCCTTTCAGGAGCGTGTTGACCATCAACCCATCGTATAACCCGATGGGAGGAAAGTCCAGAGGACCGGTTCGGGCGCCGGGCGGCATGACTGCCTTGACAACCTTCCACCCGTGGGCTAAAGTCAGTCGGTCGGCTGACTATATTAACTATATTCGGTATATTCGGCCGTCTGCGCGGCGACTATCCACGTTGATTCGAGACACTCGCAAAACCGACCTGACGGGTCATAAGGGGGACATGGATCACTGGGTTCAGTCGTACGAACCGAATGTCCCGCCGAGCCTGACGTATCCTTCGACCCCGCTTCATCGGTTCCTGTCCTCCTCCGCCGATCGATTCCCGCATCGCCCGGCGTTGCGATTCTACGGTCGGGCACTCTCCTACCGGCAATTGGAAAAAGCCGCGAACCGTTTTGCGAACGCGCTGGCCGCCTTGGGCGTTCGCAAGGGCGATCGGGTGGCGATCATGCTGCCGAACGTCCCGCAGGCGGTGATCGCGTACTACGGCGCGCTCTCGCTCGGCGCGGTCGCGGTGCAGGTCAATCCGCTCTATGTCGATCGCGAGATCGAGGTGCAGGTCAATGACGCCGGCGCCCGCGTGATCGTGGCGTTGGATCTCTTTTATTCGCGAATCGAGCCGATCCGGAGCCGGACCGGCCTGGAGCACATCATTCTGACCGGCGTGCGGGATTATCTGCCGTGGTATCTGCGGCTGGTCTACCCCCTCAAGGCCCGCCAGGAGGGGACGTGGGTCTCGGTGCCGACGCAGCCCCCGGTCTCCAATTTCCTCGCTATGCTGGCCCAGGCGAGCGAGGCGTCCCCGAACGTCGCGGTGAATCCCGACGACCTCGCGCTGCTTCAATACACCGGGGGCACCACCGGCACGCCCAAGGGCGTGATGCTCACGCATCGGAACCTGGTGGCCAACACGCTCCAGTGCCGGGCCTGGATGCCGTCGCTGCGCGACGGCGGCGAGGTGTTTCTGGGCGTGATCCCGTTTTTTCACGTGTACGGCATGACCGCCTGCATGAATCTCGCAATCGCCACCGGCAATACCATCGTGTTGCTGCCGCGATTTGCGACTCGCGACGTGCTCCGTGCGATCGCCTCCACACGCGCCACCCTGTTTATGGGCGTGCAGGCGATGTACGTGGCGATCAATAATTTCGACGACGTGAAACGATACGATCTGTCGTCGATCCGCATCTGTATCAGCGGCGCGGGTCCCTTGCACGCCGAGGTGCAGGAGCGCTTCGAAGCGCTCACCGGCGGCAAGGTGGTCGAGGGATTCGGGCTTAGCGAGGCCTCGCCGGTGACGCACGTCAACCCCATCTTCGGCCGGCGCAAGAAGGGGACGATCGGTTTGCCGCTTCCCGACACTCAAGCCCGGCTGGTCGATATCGAGAACGGCTCGACGGACGTGCCGATGGGCCGGCCCGGGGAGTTGATCGTCAAGGGCCCGCAGGTCATGGCGGGGTATTGGAAGCGTCCCGAAGAGACCGCGGCCGTGCTGAAGGACGGGTGGCTGCACACCGGCGATATTGCGACCGTCGACGCCGACGGTTATTTCGCGATCGTCGACCGGAAAAAGGACATGATTAAGACCAAGGGCGAGAACGTCTATCCGCGGGAGGTGGAAGAGGTCCTGTACCGCCATCCCGCCGTCAAAGAGGCGGTGGTGGTCGGCATTCCCGAGACCTTCAGCGGGGAGAAGATCAAGGCCTACGTCGTGCTCAAGGACGGCGCCACGGCGACGGAGGGGGAGATATTGGAGTTCTGCGCCCGCGAGCTGGCGAAGTTCAAAGTACCTAAAATGGTAGAATTTCGTTCCGATCTGCCGAAAACGATCGTGGGGAAAGTGTTGCGGCGCATTTTGCTGGATGAGGAGTTGAAGAAGCGGGGTGCGCCGGCGTGAGTCGGGCCAAGGGGGACGTATGAAAGACGTGGTGATCATCGACGGTGTGCGGACTCCGATCGGCAATTTCGGCGGCGCACTGAAGGATTTGACCGCCCACGCCATGGGGGCGGCGGTTGTCAAGCAGTTGCTGGTGCGAACCCGCCTCGATCCGAACGCGATCGACGAGGTGATCTTCGGGTGCGTGGGTCAACATTCCGACGCGACCAATATGGCGCGCAATATCGCGCTGTATGCCGGGTTGCCGATTCGCGTGCCGGCGTATACGGTGCAGCGCAATTGCTCATCGGGCCTGCAATCGCTGGTCAACGCCTATCAAAACATCCAGGCGGGTGATGCCGACGTGCAGGTGGTGGGCGGCACCGAGAGCATGAGCCAGGCGCCCTACGTCAACCGGGACATGCGTTGGGGCAAGCGGCTCAAGCACAGTCAATTCATCGATAGTATTTGGGAGGGTCTGACCGACGGCTTTTGCGGCCAGATTATGGGATACACGGCTGAGAACCTCGCGGAAGAGTTCAAAGTCACCCGTGAAGAGCAGGATAAGTTTGCCGTCCTCTCTCATAAGCGAGCGTTTCGAGCGGTCCGTGAGGGTAAGTTCAAGGACGAGATTACGCCGATCATGATCCCGAAAAAGATGGCCGGCAAAGAGGTCACGCCGGAGCCGTTCGCGCAGGACGAGGGGCCGAACGCCGCATTGACCGAGCAGCAATTGGCGCTCTATCCCA
>JBDSOK010000041.1:0-9811 GCA_039914845.1 Nitrospiria bacterium
GACCACGCGGGCCAGTCCTGGCGCGTGTTCGTCGCGATCTGGTTTGAGGAGATGCTTGCCCGCTGCGCGGCCAGGCTGGGGTATGAGCCGATATGGGCCGCGCGGGCCCGCGCCTGGATGGCGGAACACGTGGCGCTGGTTCCAGAGTCGCCCGCGCGGGTCTTTCTTCACGGCGACTTTCACTTCGGCAATCTGCAGTACACCCTTCGCCCCGACGCGCATCTTTCGGGCTGTTTCGATCTGGAATGGGCCTGGTCCGGCCACGCCCCCTGTGATGTGCTGCACCTCCAGGAGGCCGTCGCCCGCTATCCCGCTTACGAAGCGCCGCTCTGGTCGGGCTATGGTCTCACGACGTGGCCTTCCGACCTGCCGGTCTACCGTTTGATCCACTCAATGAGCGTGCTGGGGGCGGCGATCGTGGAGAAGCCCGAGCCGTTCTGGGATCTGATGGCCTGGCACAGCGCCGTGATCGGGAACGTGCTGCGGGACGAGAGTCCGTTTCGGGGGCTGATTGGCTGAGCGGTCAAGAGATGGCAGGCTTCGTGCGTCTGGGATCGTCGCGAGTCTCAGTGACCTCGGCCGTCAATTCTCCCTGTTCCAACATGATCCGCAGCTCGTCTCCGGCCGCGACTTGGGATGCCAGGCGGACGATGCGGCCTGAAGGGAGCAGGCGCGTCACGCTATAGCCTCGCGCCAAGACGGCCAGCGGGCTGAGACCGTTGAGGCGGGCGAGCACGGTGCCCAGTTCGTGGCGGCGGCCGGCGAGCGAAGCGGACAGTTTTTCTTCCAGGCGTGCGGCGCAGCGCCGGTGATCGAGGCGCGCGATTTCGAGCTTGCGGCGGGGGTTGTTGGCCGCCACCGCCCGCAGCAGAAAGCGGCGTTGCTCGCGCCGCCGGGCGAGCAGCCGGTCCATGGCCTCCCGCAGCCGGGTCATGAGTTCGTCGATTCGCAGCAGGGCCGTTTCCACGCGGCGCGCGGGACCTTGGAGGGCGCGGCCTTCCGCGAGGACGCGGGCGCGCCGCTCGGCGAGCAGATGGCGCAGGTTTCCGTCGAGGCGCCGGCGGGCCTGGCTGACCATCGCCAGGAGGTGGTCGCGCCGGGGCACGATCAACTCGGCCGCGGCCGACGGGGTGGGAGCCCGCACGTCGGCCACGAAGTCGGCGATGGTGTAGTCGGTCTCGTGGCCGACCGCGGACACGACGGGGATCGCCGAGCGCGCGATGGCGCGGGCCACGCGTTCCTCGTTGAACGCCCAGAGGTCTTCGATCGAGCCCCCCCCGCGGGCGAGCACGATCACGTCCGGCGGATCGGAGAGCGCGTTGGCTTCATCCAGCGCGGCCGCGATCTGTCCGATGGCCGCGGACCCTTGAACCGATACCGGCAGGATGAGGACGGGGATCATCGGAAACCGGCGGTTGACGACGTGCAAAAAATCCCGGATCACGGCCCCGCTCGGGGAGGTGATGACCGCGATTTGGCTCGGCAAGAAGGGCAACGGCTTCTTGCGTGCGGCATCGAACAGGCCCTCGCGCGCGAGGCGCTCCTTGAGTTGTTCGTAGGCGAGTTGGAGCGCGCCCGCGCCCTTGGGCTCGAGGTAGTCGAGGACCAGTTGATATTCGCCGCGGGGCTCATAAACCGTGACGTGCCCCCGGCAGATCAGGCACTGCCCATCCTTGGGCGTGAATTTGAGTACGCGCGCGGTCGAGCGGAACACGACCGCGCGAATCTGGCTCTGATCGTCTTTCAGCGTGAGGTAGATGTGCCCGGAGCCGTGATTGCGCAGATTGGACACTTCCCCTTCGATCCAGACGTCGCCGAACTCGCCCTCGAGTCGGTTCCTGATCTTCGCGGTCAGTTCGGATACGGATTGCACGCGACGAACCGGTTCCTCAGCGGGCGGCGGTTGACGTTCGGCGTAGTCGAAGAGGTCCATGGGCAACGGTCGGGCAACCGGCAGGTGCTAGCCCAGCGCAAGCCCCGGGCTACGGGTCGGCGATCCGGATCCGGCGAATGGCGGTGGCTTTGCCGGTCGTACCGTCGATCTCGACCACCGCTCCGCACAGAATCGCCGGGCCGGTCGCGGTTTCGAACTTTTTGGGCATTTGGGTCAAGAACTTCGTGATGGCCTCGTCCTTCTTGACGCCGATGATCGACGCCGAGGGTCCCGTCATGCCGACGTCGGTGAGGAAGGCGGTTCCCTTGGGGAGGATCTGCTCGTCGGCGGTCTGTACGTGGGTGTGGGTGCCCAGCACCGCGCTGACCTCGCCGTCGAAGTACCAGGCGATGGCCGATTTCTCCGAGGTCGCCTCGCCGTGCATGTCGACCAGAATGACCGAAGTCTCCGAGCGCAATTTCTCCAACTCCCGCCGCCCGATACGAAAGGGGCAATCCAGCATGGCGGGCATGTAGACACGGCCCATCAGATGCAGAATCCCGACTTTCTCGCCGGAGGCGGTGACGGCCACGAAGCGGCCGAGCCCCGGCGCCCCGTCGGGATAATTGGCCGGCCGCAAGAGCCGGGGATGATCCCGGATATAGTCGATCACCTCTTTTTTGTCCCAGATATGATTGCCGGAGGTCAGGACATCGAAGCCCATCCCGAAGAGCTCGTCGGCGATTTTTGGCGTGACCCCGAAGCCCCCGGCGGCGTTCTCGGCGTTGCCGATCGCCAAGTCAATGCGATACTCGTGCCGGAGCACGTGCAGGTGCTGGCCCAGGATGCGGCGGCCGGGATCGCCGACGATGTCACCGATGAGGAGGAGATTCATGGGGAGGATCGAAAAGGCGTGGTGGGTTGCCGGTTGTTCGTTGTCAACCAACAACGTCCAACCAGCAACGCATTCGCGCCGGCCTTACTTCGCATATTCGATATACCGGCTTTCGCGAATGACCGTGATCTTGATCTGACCCGGATAAGTCAACTCCGATTCGACGCGCTTGGCCAGGTCGCGCGAGATCTGCGCCGACTCGGCATCGGATACGCCGTCTTGGTTGATGATCACGCGCACCTCTCGTCCGGCCCGGATGGCGTAGGCCTTGTCGACGCCTTTGAACGAGGTGGCGATCTCTTCCAGCTTTTCCAACCGTTTGATGTACGATTCGAATGCTTCGCGCCGCGCCCCGGGACGCGCCGCGGACAGCCCCTCCGCGACCGCAACCAGGACCCCTTCAGGCGAGATCCACTCGATGTCTCCATGGTGGGCCATGATCGCGTTCACGACTTTCGGATGTTCGCCGAACTTGCGGGCGTATTCGCCTCCGAGGTTGGGATGGGTGCCTTCTTCCTCGTTGCTGACGGCCTTTCCCACATCGTGCAGCAACGCCGCGCGCTTAGCCAGTTTGACGTCCAAGCCCAATTCCGCGGCCATCGTGCCGCAGATAAACGCGGCTTCACGGGCGTGCATGAGATTATTCTGTCCGTAGCTGGTGCGGTATTTGAGCTTGCCGAGGAGCTTGACCAGATCGGGGTGGACATCTTGGACGCCGAGGTCGAACATCACTTTTTCGGCTTCCTCGACCATGAGTTTCTCGATCTCTTTGCGAACCTTGTCGACGACTTCTTCGATGCGCGCGGGGTGGATGCGCCCGTCGTGCATCAACCGTTCGAGCGAGACCTTGGCGATTTCACGGCGAAACGGATCGAAGCCGGAGATGATGATCGCTTCGGGCGTGTCGTCGATCACCAGATCGATGCCGGTTGCCGCTTCCAGCGCCCGAATGTTGCGGCCCTCGCGCCCGATGATCCGCCCCTTCATTTCGTCGTTCGGGAGTTGCAGGACCGACACGGTCGCTTCGTTGACGTAATCGTGCGCGTACCGCTGGACGGACGATACGATGATCTCCCGCGCGGTCCGCTCGGCCCCTTCGCGCGCTTCGTCCTCGATCCGCTTGCTCAGCTTGATCGCGTCATACCGGGCTTCCTGCTCCATGGAGGCCATGAGATTCCGCTTGGCCTCCTCGGCCGTCATCGCGCTGATCGCCTCGAGCTGGCGCCGCTGTTGCAGGGTCGCCTGTTCGAGTTGGAGTTCTTTCTCGGTCAGGGTCTTTTCCCGCGTGGCGACTTCACGATCCTTCCGGGTCAGGTCGGACTCCTTGCGGTCGAGCGTGCTCATTTTCTTATCAAGCGACTGTTCCCGCTGATTGAGCCGCCGCTCTTGCTCGACGAGTTCATTGCGCCGCTCGCGGTTTTCCTGCTCAAAGGCCTGCCGCGCCTGGTAGAGGCGATCTTTGGCTTCGAGCGAGGCTTCTTTCTGGAGGCGTTCGATGTCCCGGCGGGCATCTTGCACCAAACGCACCGCTTCGTCCTTGGCCTGTTTGAGCGTGCCCTGGGTCAGGATCCGCCCGGCCAAAAATCCAATGCCCAAGCCTCCGCCAAGGGCCAGGAGGCCGATGAAGATAATCCACAGTGTGCTAGGAATAGTCTCCCCCTTGCTCAGCGCCTTGCAGGCCCGCTGGAGAGGGCCGGAAACATCGCCAGGCGTTATGGGTTGTCCGTTGGGAGTCGTTCGTCACGAACAACTCCCAACAACGAACAACGATCACCGTTCTTCGAAACCGGCGAGACGCGGGCCCATCGGTCAGGGGCGGACCGACACGGTGATGGAGCGTGGGGAAGCTGAGGCGATCAGACTGGAGGCGACGGGCCGACCCACACGACCGACTGTTCTTCGTCCCTTTGCAGCATTCGCATTATCCAGACGCCGAGCCGTAAGGCGGGCTCGGCCTACTGATCTCCGTTTGCGGACCCCGTACCGACAATCGTCCATCATCCGATGGCATCGTGTCTTGCGTGTCCCTATTTTGGCCCGGTCATCCCGCACCGAGCGGTGTACATCGAGCCCCCGCACATGCCGTGGCGGCGAAATCGTTTGAAGCCTAGTGGGCTCCAAGTGGGCGCCCTCTGAAGGATTTCAGGCTTCCCCGGCGGTACCGGGGCATGCACACCATCCTTCCAGTGAAGGCCCCCGTCGACCGAATGTTGGCTCAAACATTCCGCCGGCTCACGAACACCGCAGGGGCATTTCGGCGTCAGCTTAGCAAATGGCCCCCGGGAATTCAAGCAATCACGCCGGTGACGGCGGTCCGGGCATCGCCTACTGAAGCTCCGAGGGAAGATCGAGGTCCTCGAATTGTTCTTCAATGCTGTCGATGAGGTCTTTGGTGCGTTGCGACACGTGGGCGATTACGCTGTCTTTTTTGGACCCGTCTTCCTGAAGTTGGAGACAATCGTGGGCCAAATTGATCGCGGCGAGGATCGCCAGCTTGGCCAGCGGGGTGGCAGGCAGGTGGCCTGCCGCTTCCCGAATCTTCCGGTCGACGACCGCCGCCAACCGTCGAACGTATTCACTGTCGGCGGCATCCCCCTTCAGCAGATACCGCTCTCCGTAAATTTCAACCGATACGGTCCGCGAGTCCATGGTCGTCGGCCGCTCCTTCGCTGTCGTGGGTCAAGGTGTCTAATTCGATGAGGAGGTGCTCGATCCGCCGCCCCAACGTCCGGCGTTCCCGTTCCCAGTGCTCGCACCGGCCCGCGAGCTCGATCGAGTCCGCCCTCGCCTGGTCCAGTTCACGGGTCAA
The DNA here is from genome assembly GCA_039914845.1 of Nitrospiria bacterium. Taxonomy (GTDB): domain Bacteria; phylum Nitrospirota; class Nitrospiria; order 2-01-FULL-66-17; family 2-01-FULL-66-17; genus 2-01-FULL-66-17. The sequence continues at coordinate 5,578 of JBDSOK010000041.1, forward strand.
GCGGTGGTTTTCCGTTCGCAGATGCTTGAGCGCACCCAGCGTGCGGCGGATCCGTTCTTCCAATGCCGTCAGAAGATTTTCGGTGTCCATGGTCTCCCGCGCTCGGGGCGGAGCGTCCCGGTGCGCCTGATCACGCCTATTCTATAATGGAGTCAAGCGCTCCGCGCGCTCGAACAATTCCTGAACCGTGCCGGCGTCGGCCGGATAGGTACACGTCCCCACCGCGAGGGTAACCCGCCGGGGCTGACCATCGGGTCCTCGCAGGCGAAAGGTGTCGATCGCCTGGCTCAAGCGGTCCAGAACGTCATGGATGCGATCACCCGTATCGGGCATCACCACCGCGAACCGAGCGCCTTCCAGGTGGGCGAGGATGTCGACGTTGCGGAATGTCTCGCGCACCATGGCGGCCAACGCCCGGATCAATTCGTCGCGACCTTGAGCCGAAAAGGGGCGGCTCAACTCGTCAAAACCGGACACGTCCATGATCAAGAGCGACACCTTGCGCTGGTACCGTTCAGCGCGCCGGAGTTCTTCCGGCAAACGCAATTCGACATAGCGCCGATTTTTCAGTCCGGTGAGTTCGTCGATGGTGATCAGGGCCTGCCGCTCGTGAAATTCCTGGGCCTGGGTGAGCGACCGACCGAGATAGACGGAGAACTGTTCCAGGATCTCCTGGTCGTCCGCGTCGAACGTCCCACAGGCGAACGATTGATAGAGCAGCTTATTGTACGCCGAAACGCTCCCGACCAACCGGTCGTCCACCAGTAAGGGGCCCGCCAGCACCGAGCGATAGGGAAAACCGTCGGGAAGCGGCACACCGAAGTCGGCCAGCCGATCGCTGCGGAGAAAGGCCTTGGATTCGGCCACCCGCCGGGCGATCGATTGATCCACGCGCACCAGCGCGGCATCGATCTCGTCACGGTGCAGGCCGTACGTGCCCCCGACGAGCAGCCGGTCGCCGCGGCGTTCCCGCACCCGCAGCACGACGGCTTCCGCATCGAGAATCATCGCGCTGGCGGCGGCGCCGGTGATGAGTACGTGTTCGCGATCGGTCAGCAAGAGGAGCTGGAGACCCTCCTCGTTGACCACCGAGAGTTTGATCACCTTCTGGGACATCTTATGACGCTCGGCTTCGCCGGCGATCGCGGCGCCCAGGACCTCTCCCGTCTCGGCCATGAGCGCGATGACGCGCGGGGTCACCTCCACTCCGGGGGGCGTCTCCACCACCAGCACGCCCACCGCGTGCTTTCCGACCGAGAGCGGGGCCGCGAGCAAGCCGTGCGAGGCCAACTCGTCCCCGCTGTCTTCGGTGAGCGTGATCGCTCGATTCAATCGGGCCACCTCGCCGATGAGGCCCGCCCCTTGGGCGATCCGGACGCCGGCCGCCTGCTCGGTCCGCACGCTGGTGGACGCCTGAAGCAGGACGTCGCCGTTTTGAGGGTCTTTGACGTACAGGTGCACGGCTTGGGTATGAAGAATACCGGCGAGGGCTTCCACGGCGCGTTGCAGCTTGGCGCGGGTCGGCTGATCTCCCGCCAGGACGGCTTTCATCTCGTGTCGCACGGCCTCGCCCTGGGCGGCCGCTTGGATCTCGCGGAGGGTGCGCATCTTCTTCATCGCGCGCACGAGGTGGGCGGCGAGTTCTTCGGTCCAGGCCGCGACATCGGCCTCGAACGGTTCGTGGCGCTGAATCCGCCGAAGCTCCAAGACGCCCAGCAGATCGTCTTCGCTGTGAATGGGGACCGCGAGCGCGGCATAGGCCCCGTCGTCCGCGATGTCTCCGCCGACCGAGCGATCTGCGGCGGAGGCGACGATGAGCCGCCGCTCGCGCGCGACGCGAAGCGCCAGTGAGGACACGATGGGCGGACCGCCGCGCGCGCCGAGGGTGACGAGGCGCTGGCGCGGGTCCTCCCATCGAAAGAGCCGCGCCGTGTCGGCGCGGGCGACGAGTCGAGCCAATTCATTCACGAAATACGCCGGTTCGCGCGGCGTCGAGAGATCCATCTGCTCGGTGACGGGTTTGAATCGTTTCAATGCGGCCGAGGCCTGGTCGGAGGGCGGCAACTCGGCGATCGACCAGAGCAAGCGGGCGGCGGGAGCCCCGATCACCTCCAGAGCGGGAGCGATCCGGCTGAGCGCGCGACGGGTGGCTGCGTCGGCGGTGGCGTCCACCGCCAGATCGAGCGGGGCGACCTCGCGAACGGCCTCCAGGCTGCCGGCGATTTTCAGCGGGACATTCCGCGCGAGGCGATAACCGAACCGGTCGAGCCGGAAGATCAGCGCGCCGGGATCGGGGTCGGCGATCAAGGCCACCGTCCAGTCGGCCAGCCGCGCCGCGTGCGCCAGCGTTTCCAATCCGTCTTGGCCGCCGCCGATCACCGCCAGGCGTCTCACCGTGCGGCGGCGATCCGTTCGATGAGTCCGGTTGCGGCGAGACGCTCCAGAAAGGCCTCTTCCGTGTTCACCTCGGCCGATCGCTCATTCGTGGCCGAGGAGCCGTTGCCGTCGCGCAGGTCGCGCGCGCGCCGCGCCGCTTCGGCGAGCAACTCGGGGAGGGGTTTGGTAATCCCGGTCCGCGGCGGAACCGGAGGGGGCGGCTCGATCGACACGGCCGGCTCCGCCGCCGGCGCCGCGATCGCGGCATAAAAGGCGGCATCGCCGCGCAACGGGCCCATCGACGCTTCGACCAGGACGCCCTTGGTCCATATCCACTCCGCCGTCAGCGCGCCCAGCGAGAGGCGAACGGTCCCATCGGCCGCGCGCCAGGCCAAGAGCTGGCAGACGTCCAGCAACGAGGCGCCGTCCAACACCAAGCGACCGACCAGCGGCTGAGCCAAGAGCCGAATGCGGGCGGTTTGTCGAGCCAGCAATGCGGCCACGGCTACGGGGAACGCGTCGCCGTCGTACGGTTTCTTCAGCACGTCCACCGCCCCCACCGCGGGCTGGTAGAGCTCGGGCGGGAGCAGGTCCTGGCTGCTCAGAAACAACATGGGGATCGCCGCCAGCGGGGGAATCTGGGTGAGCAGACGCCGCACATCGCAGCCGTTCAACTCCGGCAGAAGCATGTCGGACACGAGAAGATCGGGAGGGGTGACGATGCCTTGGAGCACGGCATCCTGCACACGGGAAGCCGTGGACACCTGATAGCCGGCGTAGGTCAATCGCTCCGACATCGTGCGAAGCGATCGGAGATCGTGATCTAAAATAAGGATGTGTGCGGCCACGGCGTGAGGCTCCGGGCGGGGTTCGGCCACTCTACAAGGTTGCCGGAATGATGTCAAGAATTCCCGCTCCAGACGCGGGCGGCATCGTGTCCGGCGTGTGCGGGCGGTCGGTTGCATGGCGGAAGGCGGGTATGGTACAAACGCCGCACGATGACCAAGGCTCATCCCGAGCCGTCGCTGAAGATTCCGGGGGTGAGAAAAAAGGTGGTGGGGCATGGCGGCTGAAGAGTGGATCGATGACGCGCAACGCTATCTGATGGCGATGTATGCGCACGTCCGCTTTCCGCTGGTCCTGTCCAAAGGGCGCGGCACGCGCGTCTACGATCGCGGCGGCCGGGAGTATCTCGATTTCAGTTCGGGCGTGGCGGTCAACAATCTCGGCCACTGCCATCCCAAGGTCACGGTCGCGCTCCAAAAACAAGCCCAGCGGCTAGTTCACACGTCCAACCTCTATTACAACGAGCCGCAGATCCGGCTGGCCAAGGCCTTGGCGACGCACTCGTTCGCCGACAAGGCCTTCTTCTGCAACAGCGGCGCGGAGGCGAATGAGGCGGCCATCAAGCTGGCGCGGAAATTTGCGCGGCTCTCCGGTCCCCCGGATCGCTATGAAATCATCGCCGCACTGGGTTCCTTTCATGGCCGGACGATGGCGACCATCAGCGCATCCGGCCAGCCGAAGTTGCACGCCGGGTTCGAGCCGTTGCTGCCGGGGTTCGTCTGGGCGCCGTATGACGACGTCGGCGCGGTGGAGAAGGCCGTCACCGAGAAAACGATTGCCGTGATGGTCGAGCCCGTGCAGGGGGAAGGGGGCGTGCGGGTCCCCAAACGGGAGTACCTCCGGGGCCTGAGGACGCTCTGCGACGACCGGGGCCTGCTGCTGATCCTCGATGAGGTACAGACCGGATTCGGGCGGACGGGGCGGCTCTTCGCCTACGAGCACGCGGGGATCTCCCCCGACATCATGACGTTGGCCAAGGGTCTGGGCAGCGGATTTCCGATCGGCGCCATGC
>JBDSOK010000042.1:0-11012 GCA_039914845.1 Nitrospiria bacterium
CCCGTCAAGCGGGCGACCCGGTCACAGTAAATGAGCGCGGACCGGGCCTCACCCCGTCGGAGCTTGGCTTCTCCCAACGCCAGATTGGCGTGCGGACTCGAGGGCGCGAGGGCCAGGGCCTTTTGAAAGGTGGCGAGCGCCGCGTCGGTGCGACCGAGGGCAAGTTGTTGTCGCCCATCTTCGACCAGATGATATGCGGCGACGAGTTGAGGCGGCGCCTCGGCGGTCGGCGGAAGCGACGGATCGGTGGGTTCCGGTTCCCCCAGAACACACCCCCCCACCATCGCCGAGGCGAGTGCCACCCGCCAAAGAGCCGACCAGCCAATCATCCGAGAAGACCTCATCCGAAGGTTCGCTGAAGCCAACGAAGAAACCGCGGCGGACGCGGGCCGGCTCCGCCGCAGGCGACGGTGGGTTCGGTTCCGGCAAGAAATGCTTCTCGAATACCTTCGGGGCAGCGGCGATCGCTCAACAGCCCGGTCGACGGATCGATCTGGCGAACGACGACGCCGGGGGGTGGCGTGAAATCCGTGATCGCCTCGCGCGCGGTGACCCGGCGCATGATCTCGGTCCAGATCGGAAGCGCCGCCTGCGCGCCGGTCAGACGCAACGAGCGATTATGATCGTATCCCACCCACACGAGCGTCAAGGTTTCCGGCGTATAACCGACGAACCAGGCGTCGCGGAAATCGCTGGTGGTCCCGGTCTTTCCCGCTGCCGGCCGATCGAATCCCAAGGCGCGAACCCCGCGACCCGTTCCCCGATCCACCACACCCTGCAGGAGCGAGGTGAGCACGTAGGCTTCCTCGGGCGACACCACCTGATCCACGGCGATGTCTTTGCGGCTGAGCACCTGGCCGTCGCGATCGACCACCGCCTTGATGACCAACGGCTCGGTTTTGATGCCGAAGTTGGCGAGCACCGCATAAGCGCTCGCCAATTCCAGGGGAATGACCTCCGACGTCCCCAGCACGAGCGAGGGGACGGCCGGCAATTCGGTCGTGAGACCCAACGCCCGGGCGGTGGCGATGATTCGGTCAATGCCGATGTCCTGCGCGACGCGGACCGCCGCGGCATTGAACGAGTATTCGAGGGCGGTCCGGAGCGTCACCGGGCCATGAAACACCTTGTCGAAATTCTGCGGCGTCCAAGGCCCGGACGGGGTCGCGATGGTCATCGCGGCGTCATCGACCACGCTGACCGGCGTGTACCGGGGACGGCCGGTTTCCTGATCGTTGCGCAGCGCGGCCAAATACGCGATGGGTTTGAAGAGCGACCCCGGTTGCCGGCGAGCCTGGGTCATCCGGTTAAACTGCGTCTCCCCATAATCCCGACCGCCGACCAAGGCGCGGATGTATCCCGTCTGGGGCTGCATGACGATGGCCCCGCCCTGAAGCGGCTCTTTACCGCCCGCGAGACGCCGCTCGATCCCGGCGAGACCGGCGCGCAACGACTCCTCGGCGTCGCGCTGCGATTCCACGTCGAGGCTGGTAAAGATGCGCAGCCCTTCGGACGTGACCACGCTCCGCGAGTAGAGCCGTTCGAGCTGGTCGCGGACCATATCCGCGAAATAGGGGGCTCTGACCGCTGCCCGGGCTTTCGGCCGGGTTGGCACCGCCTCGGCCAATGCCGCCTTGGCCTCGGCGCCATCGATCTTCTTCAACACCAGCATGCGCCGGATCACCCGGTCTCGAACCGCACGGGCACGGGCGGGATCGGCCTGGGGGTTGTAGGCGCGCGGTGATCGGATCATGCCCGCCAACAACGCCGCCTCCGACACGGTGAGCCGCTCGACGTCTTTGCCGAAGTAAAAAATCGAGGCCTCGCCGACGCCGAACACCCCCATGTCCCCGCGCTGGCCCAAATAAATCTCATTGAGATAGGCCTCCAGAATTTCCCCCTTGTCGTAGCGGGCTTCGAGCATCAGCGCCATCATCGCTTCGGTCACCTTGCGGTACAGTGTCCGCTCGTGGCTCAGATAGAAATTTTTCACCAATTGCTGGGTCAGCGTACTGCCTCCCTGGGCGAACTCGCCTTCTTTGAGATCGGTCCAGATCGCGCGGGCGACTGCGCGCGGATCGATGCCCCAATGGTCGTAAAATCTGGCGTCTTCGGCGGCGAGAATGGCCTTTACCAGGTGCGACGGCACGTCTTCGAGCCGGACCAACCGGCGGCCCTCCCAGCTCTCGTCGAAGAGTCCCGCGATCACTTCCGGTTCGAGATCGACGCTGGTGAGCGCGGTGCCGTCACTCACACGCATCAACCGTACGACCCGCCCGTGATCCAGATCGGCGGCCACGGCAAACCCTGCCACCCGGTGATCGGGATAGGCAAAATCTTGAAGGTACAGCTCCAACCGGTTCTCGTCCCAGCGGAACTCACCCGGGCGGTTGGGGGGACCTGAGACGGTTCCATACCCCAGACGCAGCAGCCGGTCGTGGATATGGTGAGCCGCGAGTTCCAGACCGGGATAGATCGTCACCGGCTCGGCGTACACGGTCGAAGGCACTTTCCAACGCGGGCCCTCAAACCGGGACGTGACGGTGGCGTAGAGTGACGCCAGATATCCCAAGACCAACACGAGGATCAGCCATTTCCACCGGCGGCTCGGGCGCCGCCGACGCGGCCGTCGGGAATCCGACGTCCCCCGCATCCATCGATCATCACCCCAACCGGAAGACTTCGTCATCGGTAGAAAGGCCGGAGCGCCGGTCGGGCCCCACGGAGGCAGTGTCGAGTCGACTGATCCTGGGTCTGGGGAGCACAGCATCCCCGTGTCTTGAGAGTGTCTTGACAGGCCATAATGCGGATGGGATGATACCACGATTCATCCACCGCGAGCAGCGTCCATGTCTTACCCAACCCCGCCCTCACCGGCCGATCTCGGTGTGTATGTTCATATCCCCTTTTGCCTGAGTAAGTGCTCCTACTGCGCGTTCAGTTCGGTCCAATCCGAGCGCAATCTGATGTCCCGCTACTTGGACGACGTCGAGCGGGAAATCGACTGGCATATGCAACGCGGCACGTGCGAGGGCCGCAGGGCCCGGTCACTCTATTTCGGCGGCGGCACCCCTTCTCTCACCCCGCCCGCGCGCCTTGCGCGCCTCATCGCGCGTTGTCGGACGGCGTGGGGGCTCGCTGAGGACGCCGAAATCACCTTGGAGGTCAATCCGGAAACCGCCTCGCTCGGCGCCTTTCGAGCCTGGGGGGAGGCTGGGGTGAACCGCATCAGCCTGGGGGTGCAATCCCTTGACTCGGACGAACTGCTCGATCTGCGCCGCCCCCACACGCCACGCCGCGTCATTGAGGCCTGTGAACAGGCTCGACGGGCCCGCTGCCCGAATCTCAGCGTCGATCTCATCTACGGAATCCCCGGTCAACCCAGCGAGCGTTGGCGCGCGACGGTGCGTGGCATCCTCTCGCTGGGGCCCGATCACCTCTCGGCCTACGCGCTCACGCCGGAACCGGGCACGCCTTTCGGCGCGGCCGTGGAAGAGGGACGGGTCCTCCTCCCCCCCGATGACCTGATCCTCGAACAGGAGCAGATCCTTGAAGAGGAGATCACCGCCGCGGGATTGCGCCGATACGAAATTTCCAACTATGCGCGGCCCGGATACGAGTGCCGCCACAATCTCCTGTATTGGCGGGGCGATGATTGGTTGGGGCTCGGCGCCAGCGCCCATTCCCGGATCGGCGAGCGGCGCTGGTGGAACCGCTTCGACCCCACGGAATACCTGGACCACTCGCCGGAGGAGTGGATGGCGGGCGAAGAACGTCTTGACGCACGGCAGCGCATGGGAGAGGCGCTTGCCGTCGGCGTCCGGTTGATCGGCGGGGTGGACCGCCACCGAATCACCCGGCTGCTGGGGATCGACCCCTGGACCTCTCACCGCGCCGCCCTGAACTCGTTGTCGCGCGCAGGGTTGCTCGAACCGGACCTGGACGTGGTCCGCCTCACCCCTCAAGGCTTGATGTTCGCCGACCACGTCGGGGAAACCTTGGTCTCATAAAAAGGGGGCGCCCTTCAAGAGATCTGAAGGGCGCCGAACAATCACTTCAATCGGAGAGTGAACGCGCTTAGGCTTTCACCACATTGGCCGCTTGCGGGCCCTTGGCTCCCTTGATGACGTCGAACTCGACTTCTTGGCCCTCATCCAGGGTCTTAAATCCGTCGCCCTGAATGGCCGAAAAGTGGACGAACACGTCACTCCCATCATCCTGGGAGATGAAACCATACCCCTTGCTCGCGTTGAACCATTTGACCTTTCCTCGTGCCACTGCGCGTACCCTCCTTTCAGAACATACCGCATACTGAGAACCAACCCGTCACCAGCCTATGGGCTAGCATAGGCATTGTTGCTTATAGCAAATGCCAAATCTCGTGTCAAGACTTTTTCCGTTTTGATGGAATTTATTCGCGAGCTTGTCGGTTCATTCTTGTTCGTGATCCAGAGTCGGTCCACGCGACCGGCCTGACGCGAGCCACGACTCCGAACCTCACAATCTGGGGAGCGTGATCCCTTGCTGAGCCTGATATTTACCCTTGCGATCGGCGTACGACGTTTCACACGGCTCATCACTCTCGAAAAAAAGAACCTGCGCAATGCCTTCGAAGGCGTAGATCTTGGCCGGCAGGGGTGTCGTGTTCGAGACCTCGAGCGTGACGTGTCCCTCCCACTCCGGCTCGAAGGGCGTGACATTCGTAATGATGCCGCACCGCGCGTACGTCGATTTTCCCACACAGACGGTGATGACCGTGCGGGGGATCTTAAAATACTCCACGCTCCGGCCTAACGCGAACGAATTGGGCGGAATGATGCACACGTCGCCCTTAAAATCCACAAAGGATTTGACGTCGAAGTCCTTCGGATCCACGGTGGTATGGTTGATGTTGGTAAAGATTTTGAAATCATCCGAGATCCGCAAATCGTACCCATACGAGGACAGGCCATACGAGATCGTGCCGTCGCGGACCTGCTTTTCTTCGAAGGGGGTGATCATCCCGTGCTCTGTGGCCATCTTGCGAATCCAACGATCATTTTTTACCATACAATTTCCCCCTTCCCTCTAAAGCCTCCGGAACAGGGCCCGGTCCCTGTTCCGCATTACAGCGGCTGCCGCGGAATCGGCCGACCCGATGCGTCGGTGGGTACGGCATCGCCACAGGGCGCATAGTCCCGCCGGTCCGGCGATTGAACTTGCGGATAGCGGTAGATCTGATCTTCGTAGTTTTTGAGGATCACTTCCCGTGAGTTCATCTCGAGCACAAACTCCGGGGGCACGACGGTAATTTTTCCGCCTCCTCCCGGCGCGTCAATCACGTATCGGGGCACGGCCATGCCCGAGGTATGGCCGTGGAGCGCGCGGAGAATGTTCAGCCCGGTCTCAACCGACGTCCGAAACTGTTGGGTGCCGGTGACGAGATCGGCTTGATAGAGATAATACGGTTTCACCCGGATCTTCAGCAGCTTCTGCATCAGGCGTTTCATCGTCTCCGGTTCGTCGTTGACGCCTTTTAACAGGACCGTCTGGCTGCCCAGCGGAATCCCCGCGTCGGCCAGGCGGCCGCACGCCTCCTCCACCTCAGGGGTAATCTCATCCGGATGGTTGAAGTGCAGATTCATATAGAAGGGATGATATTTTTTGAGCATGGCGCAGAGCTCGGGCGTGATCCGGGACGGCAGCGTACCCGGCACGCGCGAGCCGATACGGATAATCTCAAGATGGGGAATGGCCCGCAGGGTCGAGAGGATGCGCTCGATCAAGCTGTCGACGAGCAAGAGCGGATCTCCGCCCGAAAAAATAATATCCCGAATCTCGGGATGCGAGCGGATGTACCCGGCCACCACATCGATGGCCTCCGGCGTGATCGTGCCGCCGGGAGACCCGACGAAGCGTTTGCGCGTGCAAAAACGGCAATAGATCGGACACTGATTGGTGACGAACAGCAGGACACGGTCCGGGTAGCGATGGACGAGGTGGGGCACCACCATATCCCCCTCTTCGTTGAGGGGATCGTCCTCCAGGCCGTCTTCAAGAGCCAGTTCGTCTCCGCTGGGCACGACCTGCAGCCAGATGGGATCGCCCGGATATCGGATCGTCTTGAGCACGTGGGGCGTGATCCGCATCGGATAGCGGGTCACCACCTCACGCAGCCGCTCGGCCTCACGCGGAGCGAGGCCCACACGAGTGATCAAATCCTCCACCGCCTCCAGGCTGTCGCGAAGGTCGTATTTCCATTGCTCGGTCACGAGTCCTCCCTCCCGGTCACGGACGAAGCGGCCGGCGAATCATCCGGCCGACGCGCACAGGGCGCCAAGACGGCGTCGGTCATTCCGTGAATCAATTTTTTGTCGAGCGGACAGCTCGTCGCGAGCACGCCCCCCAACACGGCTTCATCACCTGACGTGAAATAATACGGCGACAAGCGCGTGCGGCCGGACAGCGATCTGATCGACTGCGTCGGCTCATCGAAATAGACCAACTCATCGCGCCGGGCGGTGTGGAATTCCTGGATGACGTGCGGCACGGTCGGAAATGCCCGCAGCGCATCCTCCACCGCGGCGGCCCAGGCCTCGGACGATCGATCGTGACCCACCACCACGCCGCGGCTTCCCCACGCGCGTTCGGAAAATCCCGAGGGCTTGATGACGAGACGCCGGTCCCGCTGGCCGGCGGCGGACAGGTCGCGCCAATCGCGCACCGGCCGTCCCGCCAACGTGAATCCGGGGATGACGGCGTGAGGAGGCACCTCCGCGGGATCCAGCAGCCACGTGCGAGGAAAGATGCCGTGGAGGAGGGCGGCGGTGTCGCCGCCCAGATCGTCCCGCCACCACGCATCCAAGCTCGGATGATGCCAGAGCGCCATCGCCGATTTTTCCTCGAGAAACGCCTTGGGAGGCGGCGTCATCCGCACCAATCCCTTTTTCACCGCATACAACATGAGGTCGGATTTGGGAATGTTTTTCAGGTCGAAGAGCTCGAAGAATCGATAGACCACGTCAATCGGCTCCGGCCCGTCGGCCCCGGCCACGCTCAATCCCGCTTCGCTGAAGAGCAGTTCGGCGGGGGTGATCGCCCGTGCCGCGACCCCGTGCTCAGTCAGCGTGCGGGCTAGGTACGCCATTTCGGAACGATAATCCGCCGATTCGTCGGACACCACGATCGCCACCCGCATTCCGACGCCCGCCATCCGCGCGAACCCACGCACAATGCCGTCGGTGCCGCCCACGACCGTGTCCCACTGAGCGCCATAGGCGGCCTGAAACGCGGCGGTCAGACCGAAGCCGCCGGGAACCGCATCCAGTTCCGAGGCCTTGAAGCCTCCTTCGACCGCAAACAGATCGGGCCGCAACACCCCAGGCAGATGATCACGCAGCCTGCGCATCCGACCGAATTCAACCAGCGACTCGGGTTTCCCTTGGTCGAGATAGCGATGAACCCAGGCCAAGCGCGTCGTTTTCTGGCTTTGATAATACAAACGGTTGAGCGAACGATAAAAGGCCAACAGGGCCGGGCCCAACCGTTCGAAAAATGCCTGCTCATCCCGCGAGATCCAGTAGGGTTCCGGACTGATCCGCCACCTCGCCGATCCGTCGCCGTCGAGTGGTGCATAGAGACCCTGGCGGCGAAACGTGGCGAGCAGTCCGGACGCAGACACATCCGCCGGCAAGACAGACCCGACAGTCTGTACGGAATTCGGGTGGGGGGAGGGGAACACGCTCAGCGGCGCATCGCCCCGAACAAAAGAGGGACGGCTCTCGTGTGTGCGGGGGGCGGGAGAAGGAGCGCCGCCGTATACCCGAAACGCCGACTATCGCCTAACATACGCGACATCTTACCACGGCGATCGGAAGGGCATCAAGCCTGGCAGGCCACAATCGTCACTCTCGGTTGAGCCTGGGGCGGAGCGAATGCGGTTACGCGGCGGGTTGCTCTTCTTCGTACCCACACCCCTCGGTGACGCAATGGATGCGGGGCTCGGCGCCTCGTGCCGTCTTTTGTACGACAAAGGGGGCCTGGCATTGGGGACAGGGCTTGGGAATCGGTCGCTCCCAGAGCGCGTACGTGCAGGTGGGGTACTTCGCGCACGAGTAAAAAATTCGGCCTTTCTTGGTCCGCTTCTCGAGCAATTGACCGCCGCATTCGGGTTTGGGACAGGTCACCCCGGTTCCCAGCGAGCGGGTGGTTTTGCACGCGGGGTACCCTGAACACGCGAGAAACCGCCCGAACCGGCCGGTCTTGATCACCATCGGACTTGCACATTTTTCGCAGACCTCCGACGTTTCGGTCTCCTTCGCCACCACCACCACGGTGCCGTCGGGCTCCTCGCGAAATTCCTTGGTGTTCTTGCAATCGGGATATCCCGGACAGGCCAAGAAGCGGCCGTTGCGTCCCCACTTGATGACCATCTTGCGTTGGCATCGCTCGCACTCGATATCGGTGGGACGCTCCTCCCGCTTGACGTCCCGCATCTCCGTGGTGGCCTTGGAGAGATAGGCTTTGAACGGTCCATAGAATTCCCGCACCGTCTCCACCCAGGGCTTACTGCCTTCTTCGATCTGATCGAGCTTCTCCTCCATATCCGCCGTGAACTGGACGTTGAGAATATCCGGGAAATGGGTGACCAGGAGGTCATTGACCACGACGCCCAACTCTTCCGGCCGGAGGCGACCCTCGACCTTCGCGACGTATTTTCGGTCCTGGATGGTGGAGATGATCGCCGCATAGGTGCTGGGTCGCCCGATACCCTGTTCTTCCATTTCTTTGATCAGCAGCGACTCGGTAAATCGCGGGGGCGGCTGAGTGAAGTGCTGGCGGGGGAGTAGCTCCCGAAGGTGCAGGCGATCTCCCTCTTGGAGCGAGGGCAGCCGCCGTTCCTCCTCCTGCTCCTCCTCCAACTTCTCCGCCGTCGGCTCCGCCATTTCGACATACACGGTGGTAAATCCGGGGAACAGGACGACCGCGCCGGTGGCCCGGAATACCCCCTCCCCGGCCGTGATATCCACCCGGGTCTGCTCCATGACGGCGGGCGTCATTTGACTGGCCACAAAACGTTTCCAGATCATGGTATAGAGCTGGTAGAGGTCGCGTTCGAGCAGCGTCTTGAGCTGCTCGGGGTCCCGGGAGACGGCCGTGGGCCGAATCGCTTCATGCGCGTCTTGCGCGCCCTTCTTATTTTTAAACACGTTCGGGGGTGTCGGCAGATAATCCGCGCCGAACCGATCGCGGATGAACGCGGCGGCTTCCTGCTGCGCGTCGGGCGAAATCCGCATGGAATCGGTGCGCATGTAGGTGATCAACCCGACCGGCCCCTCGCTGCCCAGTTCCACCCCCTCATACAGACGTTGGGCCAGCGCCATGGTCCGTTTCGGGGAAAAGCGGAGTTTACGCGAGGCTTCCTGTTGGAGCTTGCTGGTCGTGAAGGGGGCCTGCGGATTTTTGCGCCGCTCCTTCTTTTCGGTGTGTGTGACGATGAACGGAAGACCCTGGAGCGCCTCCGTCACGCTCGTGGCCTCGCGTCCGTTCGTGAGCGCTGCGTCGGCGCCTTGCCATTTGAGGAGTTTCGCCTCAAAGGTCGGGGGCGCCGCCGCGTCCAACGCCGCGGCGATGGACCAGTACTCGACGCTCTGAAATGCCGCGATCTCCCGCTCGCGCTCGCAGATGATCCGAACCGCGACCGACTGCACGCGTCCCGCAGAAAGACCTCGCCGCACCTTTTCCCACAACAACGGGCTGATCGTATAGCCCACGATCCGATCCAGGATCCGGCGAGCCTGTTGGGCGTCGACCTTCTCCTGGTTGATCGTGCCCGCATTTTCGATGGCCTGCTTGACCGCGCGCTCGGTGATCTCGTGAAAGAGCACGCGCTGCACCTTGCCCTTTTTCCCGTTCAATTCCTCGGCGATATGCCACGCGATCGCCTCGCCCTCGCGATCGGGATCGGGCCCCAGATAGACTCGATCGGCCTTCTTGGCCGCCGCTTTGATATCGTCCAGTACCTTCTTCTTGCCTCGAATGACTTGGTATTGCGGCTCAAAGTCGTGGTCGACGTCCACGCCGAACTTGCTCTTGGGAAGATCCTTGACATGCCCGACAGACGCCAAAACTGTATATGCCTTCCCGAGATATTTATTGAGCGTCTTGGCTTTGGAGGGCGATTCGACGATGACGAGCGATTTGAGTGACTTGACCGCTTTACCCATAAGGGATATCCGACTCCAGCCGATTCTTGCTAGGATTATACTCCATTCCGCTTCCGTGTCATGGAGCGGGCGAATCTCTGACATAGAGACGGCCCGCCAGTTGGCGGGCGACGCCCTTCAATTCGAGTCCCAGCAAGACCCCGGCGAGACGCTCGGGCGCCATGCGGGCGCGGACCGTCAATTCATCCACGTGCGCGGGCTCCCAGGAGAGCAGGCCGACCACCTCCGCCTCGTCGCCGGTCAGATCGGGAGCGGGAGAGGACGGGGCCTCCGACGGCTGCGTCGTCGCGGGCCCGCTTCCCAATTGCCCGGCCAGCGCCTCGATCACGTCCTGCGCGGTTTCGACCAGGAGCGCGCCGGCTTTAATCAATCGATTGGTCCCGACGCTGGTCGGCGAGCCCACGTTGCCCGGCACCGCAAACACTTCGCGGCCTTGCTCGAGCCCCAGACGCGCCGTGATCAATGAACCGCTCTCGGCCGTCGCCTCGACGACCAACACGCCGAGCGACATCCCGCTGATGATCCGATTCCGGGAAGGAAAGTGATGCGGATCGGGCGCCGACCCCATGGGCACCTCGGACAGCAACGCCCCACCCGCGCGGATCGCCGCTTTGAGCGCACGATGCTCGGGCGGATAGGTCACGTCCACTCCGCAGCCCAGCACACCCACCGTGCAACCGCCCGCCGCCACGACGGCCTGATGCACGGCCGCATCGATCCCCCGAGCCATTCCGCTGACGACGATGAAACCGGCCCGCGAAAATTCGGTCGCGAGGCGGGCGGCGACCGCCGACCCATAGGGGGTCG
>JBDSOK010000113.1:0-7430 GCA_039914845.1 Nitrospiria bacterium
CCCGCTCAGTATCTCTTCAATCTCGGGGATGGTAATCCGTTCCTTTGGAATGGGACGGAACAAATCGTGGGCACGGGCTTCTGGCCTCAGCAAGGCGCGATTTCACATATCGCCTTTTATGGGAAAACGACAACGACTTCGGTTCCCGAACCGACCATGCTCTTGCTACTCGGCTCGGGGTTGCTGGGTCTCGGGACGTGGGGTGCATTGCGGAAGAAGGGGTTGGCTAGCACCATATAGTCAGTTGGGATTGTCTCAGCACTCATTCAGGAGGAGGTATAACATGAAATCTGAATCGGTTGGTGTATTCCAAAGAGGGTTGATGGCCGTTGGGATGGTGTGTGCCCTTGGTGCCGGTCAAGCACTGGCTATTCCATTAACGCCGGGCAGCACCGTGTTGACGCCGGGTACGACGTCGGCCTTGCGGCCTGAGCTTGCCGGCGTGGTCATTGAAGATGTCCTCACACCGTTTGCCGGGACGGATGCTCTCGGTAACGTGGTCTTTACCGGGACCTTGCAGGCGAGAGTCGTACGAGAGACCGCAGCGGGGACCTTAGATTTCTACTATCGTATCTTTAACGATGCGAGTTCCTTGGACCCGATCAGCCGGTTGTCATCGACCGATTTCAGCGGGTTCCTCACGGATGTCGACTATCGGCTGGACGGTCTCGGATCGGTCGGATCGGTTTCGGCAGACCGCTCGTCGAATGGCCGCGTTGTCGGGGTCAACTTCGGTCTCGTCGACGATCTTGGTCCCGGGGAGGAAAGTTATTTCTTATTCATTCAGACCGATGCAACCAGCTATGGAGTTGGAAGCACCGCATTGCTAAACGGTGGACGGGCTGCCGTCTCGACCTTTGCCCCGACGGTTCCCGAACCGGCCACGCTCCTCCTCTTGGGCAGCGGGCTCTTGGGTCTTGGGTTGGTCGGCCGAAAGTTCGTCAAGTCCTAAAAAGAAATAGGTTGTTCTGTGAAGCAGGGGGCGTTCGCGCGCTCCCTGCTTTTTTTGTCCTGATCGCGGGGTCTGCCGGTTACCGGGGTGATGCCGATGCGGCGTCGGCCATTGTTTTGAGCGTTGTCTTCGCCTCATCCGAGCCGGGAAATGCCGGGTTCAGCTTCAAGGCCTTTTCCAATTCCGATCGCCCCGACTTCGGGTCTCCGCTCCGAAAGTGAGCCATGCCCAGGTGGTACCGCACGACGGCGTTGTCCGGAAGGCGAGCGGTACTGTCCTTCAGCAGGGTGATCGCTTTGAGATAGGCGCCCTTCTTGTAATAAATCCAGCCGAGGGTGTCGGCGACGCTGGGATCGTTGGGGAGCTGCTCCATCGCGGTCTGCGCCAGACTCAAAGCCAGATCGATGTTGCCTCCGCGTTCCGAATACAACCACGCAAGATTGTTGGCGGCGGGGGCCAACCGAGGGTCGAGCTTTAATGCGTGTTCGTAGGCGGCTATGGCCTCGTCGTATCGCTGCTGTTGTTCGTATGCCACGCCGAGCAGCATATGAGGGGTGGCGAGCGTTGGCGCCGCTTCGGCCATCTTTCGATACTGGGCGATGACTTTGTCCGGGTTCTTCTGCCCGGCGTAGAGTCCGCCGAGAGAGACGTAGGCCACCAACAGGTTTTTGTCCAGTTCGAGGGCTTGTTGAAACTGCGATTCCGCCGCCGCCGAGTCCTTCATCTGCGCGTAGACTGTTCCCAAGAGGTGGTGGATCGGCGCTTTGTGCTCCGCTTTGTCGAGTTGCGCTTCCAGGAGACGGATGGCGCCCTGAGGATCGTTGCGTCTCATGGCCAGACCGACCAACTCCGCGAGCGGTTCCGGCGCCCCGGGCCTGCGTTCCAGTGCGAGCCGAAACTGTGCCTCGGCCTCGGCCGTTTTCTTTTGCATCCGATACACCACGCCTGTCCGGTAATATCCGGCAGGGCTGGCCGGCGCGGCCGCGACAAGGGCCTCGAACTGTTGGAGGGCGTCCTTCACCTTCCCGGCTTGAAGGAGTGAGTCGCCGGCGAGCTGGAGGGCCAGCGGATGTTTGGGTATGGCCTTCAGGACGGTCCGCGCTTCCTCAAGGGCGAGGTCTGGCGCTCGAGAACGGAGATGGAGTTCGGCCAGCGCCAGCCGGGTTTCCGCGGCATTCGGCCGGATTTTCAGCGATTCGGAGAACTCCTGTTTGGCCTGCTGGAAGTCTCCGCGCCTGGCATAGGCGATCCCGAGCCCTTCATGGGCTTCGGCATGTCCGGGATTGCTCTTGACCGCTTCTTGAAAATACCCGATCGTTTCTTGCAGATTCCCGTTCTTCATGAGGAGCAGGCGTCCCGCGAGATAGAGCACGTCGGGATCAGTTCTCCGTTCCGCCTGCAAGGATTCGATCAACGGTGCGGCTTCGTCGAGTTTCTGGCGGTCCAGCGCAAACTCGGCGAGATGTTTTTGGGCATTGATGTCTTTGGGATGTTCCTTGACGGCGAGACGATATTGTTCCGCCGCCTCGTCGGGTTTTTGCGTCGCGCGCAGATACTGGGCATAGGCCATTCGTGCGGCGGACTCCTTCGGAAAGGCCTTCACCATCTCCTGAAACCGCGCGTCAGCCCGCTGCAAATCTCCGGATGCGGCATAAAACTGCGCCAAGTTGAGATGGAGGGCCAATTGGTCCGGCTTCAGGCTGATCGCTTTGAGGTACGCGGCCTCGGCCTCGGCCTTTTTGCGCTGGATGCGGTACACGTTGCCGAGGCCGATGAGGGGTTCAGGGTTTGTCGGGGCCAATCGCGCGGCCTCAAGAAAGGCGTGTTCCGCTCCCGCATAGTCTTTCGTGCCGATCGCCAGGTTGGCCTGGACGTAGAGCGGTTTGGGATCATCGGGATGCGCCTGTCGGGCGCTCATGACGAAGGTTTTGGCCTGGTCGATTCGGTGTTGCGCCATGGCGCTGTTTGCGAGCAAGAGCAGGGCGTCTCGATGCGTGGGGTCTTTCTTGATGACGAGGTTGGCCTTGTCTTCGGCCTGTTGAAATTGGCGGCCCATGAAATACAATTCTCCGATCTTGATCTGGGCTTCCAACAGGTTCGGGTCCAGCTCCACCGCTTTGCTCAGCGCCATGAATGCCGGCTGAGCGTAGGTGAGCGGGTTTTGCTGTAAATAGGCCAGCCCGAGTTTGTATTGGGCGGCGCCGTCGGTGGGGTCGACCTGAATGGCATTCCGATATTCGATCACGGCTTCGGGGTACTTCCGATCCGCGGCATACCGTTCGGCCCTCTCGAGATAGGCGGCTTTTCGCGCCGCAGGGTCCTTGGCGCATCCGGTCATCGGCGTGCCGATGACGACAAACCAGAGCAGAACGAAGGCAATCGCGTGGGGCATGGTGTCCTTTCGGTATGAGGGCGGATTACGATAGCCCAGATGGCGCGACGACGTCAAGAAAGGCTGTCGCGCTGTCATGGGCGGGCACCCCCATGGCGGGGTCGTGCTGAGGGTCACTCACCGGGCGCCAAATGGACGATGCCGGGGCCCTGTTGTATGCTTCCCCCCGCATCCCGGGACCCCGAATGGACACAATGAACGTGTTGGTGGTGGATATCGAGCCGACGGTCGCGTCATTGGCTCAAGTGGTGAAGTCGTTGGGTTTCTCCGCGGTCGTGGCGACCGACGGCCGGGCGGCACTCGATCGAATCCGGACGGAGGAATTTGCGCTGGTGATCGCCAATTTCGGCATACCGGGCCTCGACGGGATAGACCTGATCCGGCGGGTCAAGGCCTTTGCGCCGGAAATCGAAGTCATAGTCGTCACCGCGCTCCCCGATGTCGAACGTGCCAAGGACCTGATCCGCCTCGGTGCAGCCGATTATCTGAGCATCCCGTACAGGGAGTCGGAAGTGGCCCGGAGCGTCAGGCGATCGATCGACAAGTATCGGGCGTGGAAAACGAAGAGCGCGCAGCAACAGGACATCAAGCTCTTGATCGAGCGTCAAACCCGGCAAATCAACGATCACCTCATCACCAGCCAAGAAAAATGCGGACAGCTTCGCGGGCAGGTGGAGACATTGCGGACGACCTATGACGCCACCTTGGAAGCGCTGATCGTCGCGCTCGACTCCCGCGGTCACGAGCCGCTGGGGCACGCGCAGCGGCTGGCGGTCTTCTCCGAAGAAATCGCGAAAACCCTGAGCGTGTGCGGGCCCCCGCTGGATGCGATCCGCCACGGCGCCATGCTCCACAACATCGGCAATATCAACGTCCCCGAGGCCATTTTTACCAAGGCGGGCAAGCTGACGGAAGACGAATGGGTGAGCGTGCGCCGCCACGCGCGGTTCGGCTATCAGATCATCCAATCGATTCCCTATTTGCAGGACGCCGCGCAGATCGTGCTGCAACATCACGAACGCTACGACGGGAAGGGCTATCCGCACCAGACCGCGGGCGACGGCATCGTGCTCGGCGCCCGGATCTTCGCCGTGGCGGACACCTTCGAGGCGATGACCTCCGAACGGCCCTATCGCCCGGCCGCGACCTATCAGGAGGTCTGCGCTGAGTTGGCCCGGTGCGCGGGCTCTCAGTTCGACCCGTTGGTGGTCGAAGCGTTTTTACGGATTCCCGAGTCGACCTGGACGGCATTGCGGCGCGCCGTCGAGGTGACGACGTGCCGGTGGAAGGACCACATAGCCGCCTGAGTTACGAGCGGCCGGCGCTCTGGGGGTCGGCTTCGCCGTTGGTCCGTCGTGCGCTGAGCACGGCATCGACCTCATACCGCAGTTCGTCCCATCGGGTGCGGGGAATATCGAGAAACGTGGCCACGACGCGCGGGTCGAACTGGGTGCCCGAGCAGCGTGTGATTTCCGTCCGCACCTCCTCGTAGGGGAGGGCTTTGCGATACGGACGTTCCGACGTCATGGCGTCGAACGTGTCCGCCACGACGAAGATTCGGGCGCCGAACAAGATCGAGTCGTTCGCGCGGCCGTTCGGGTATCCCAGCCCGTCGTAGCGCTCGTGGTGGTGAAGCACGATCTTCGCGGCGTCGCTCAGAAAGACAATGTCCTTCAGTATCTCGAATCCGTATTGTACGTGTTTCTTCATCTCCACCCACTCAAGCTCGTTCAGCTTCTCGGGTTTGCGAAGGATCGAGTCCGCCACGCCGATCTTGCCGATGTCATGGAGGATGGCCCCGCGCTTGAGCGTTTCAATCTCGGGCCCGCTCAGGTCCAGCCGTTGGGCCAGTTCGGTGGTATAGACCGAGACGCGCTGGGTATGGCCCTGAGTTTCGTTGTCGCGATAATCGAGGGCCATGATGAGCGCGTCGATGGTGTCGTGATAGGACTGTTCGAGCAGATTGAGGGTGTGGTGGAGCTCCTCCCTCCGCCGGCGTTCCAGGTCCAAATGCTCGCGGATTTCCTGGGTCTGCTCCGAGACCCGTTGCTCGAGCAGCCGGTGATGCGCCCGGTTTTCCAGCAACAGCTGCCGGCGCTCCAAGGCCCGTTCGACATGGACCGACAGCTCATCGAGGTTGAACGGTTTGGTAACGTAGTCGTACGCCCCCAGCTTCATCGCCTGAACCGCCAGGTGGGTGTCCGAGGCGGCTGTCAGCATCATGACCGCGACGTCGGAGTGCGTCTGAACGATCTGCTTGAGCAAATCGATGCCCGACAGGCCCGGCATCATGATATCGCTGAGCACCAGGTCGAAGGGCTCCCGCTCCAGGTACGCCAAGGCGCGATCGGCGCAGTCGGCGGTCCGGCAGTGATAGCCCATGTAGCTGAGCTTGGTCGTCAACAACTCGCGAATATTCGGTTCGTCGTCGACGATCAGGAGGCGATGCGGGTTCATAGAGTCATGAGTCGATACGTCCGATGAATACGCTCGTTGAGTCTCGTGGCCACATTACCCGAAGGGGCGGGGATTTTACAAGGCCGGAGAAGCGGCCGCGTCTTGACATTGTCCCCGCGACTCCGATATTCTCCGAAGCCGCTTCGATCCTTTCGGGCGGATTGTGGGGGGCTGTAGCGCAGTTGGGAGCGCGTCAGACTGGCAGTCTGAAGGTCAGGGGTTCGATCCCCCTCAGCTCCACCATTTTTTCAATCACTGCGTGGGCGCCTGATTTTAAATCGGGATGTGATTCCGTTCTAGGTCCCGGTTCGATTCCACTTCCCCTTGGATTTTCCCGTCCTTTTGCACCCCAAACCGCAACCGTTCTACGGGAGTCGTTCTCGAATCTCGCAATGTCGGTATGTCCGTCGGCCTCCGGCATTAGTATTTCAGGGTATAAAATAGGTCCATCCCCGTATTCCCGTCCCCGCGCCGCTCGGTTTCCAGGGTCAGCTTGTCGCTGATCGACCACTCGATGCCCATTTCGCTGCCCGCGCCCGACCCGAAGGCCTGACCGTATTTGACGAAGACGTCCTCCGACACGTACTTGCCCACGGTGATTCGCGCGTCGGATTGTCCGTCTTCGCCGGTTTCGACGTCGATGGTATCCACCGGGACCCGGCGGCCGAGGGCCTTGCGCAATTCGCCAACCGCCGCGGACGACACGACGCTGCCGACCGAACGGCCCAGCGAGCTGCGCTCGCCCTGCGTGAGTTGCTCCGTCGTTTTACCGGTCGCCAAGAGCGAGACAATCTCGGTTTGCTCCAAGGGGGGGTCCGACGAGAACGAGACCGTGGGTTTGCGCGCGGTGCCCCCGGCATGGACCCGGAGGGTATAGTGATCCAGCTTTCGTTGGGCGGTGATGTCGATCAAGGGATTGAGTTCGCGAATGCCCGAAAAACGGACCACGCCGGATTCGAGGTCCAGTTTCACGCCGAAGAGCCGGTAGAAACCCCGCAGCACCCGGAACTCCCCTTCGATGCCGGGAAGGCCGGTGCCGGCCAGCCGGAGATCCACCGCGCCCGCGAGTTCGATTTGGCCGTCGGCGCCCTTCGCCCAGGCGTCGCGCGGCACCTCGATCCGCACCGTGCCCTCCCAATCCGGCGCCGGGGAGGATGGCGCACCGGTATCCGGAACGCCGTCCGGTTCGGCGAGCCCCACCACCGTGACCTCGGAGGCGATGGCCTGCTTGGTCGGCCCGGCCTTGGGGGCGCTGAGTGAGGGAAGGGGGAGGCGGACGTCCGTCAGGCGAATCGTGCCGTCCGCCCGACGGCGGGCCGCATCGACCGTGAGGCGCAGGGTCCCGGCAGCCGTCGCGTGGCTGACCCCGTCGTCCAGCACGACCAAGCGATCGGCCGTGAGCGCGAGATCCCATCCGTTCGGATCGTACCGGCCATGTCCGGTGACCGTCCCGCCGCGCGTGGCCGAGAAGGACTCCAGAATCAGGCGTGGCCCCTCCAATCGGACATCGGCGCGGACGTGATCGAGTGTGATTTTCCGAATCTTGAGCGCGAGATGTCCCTCGCGCACGGTCAGCGTGCCATGGCCCGCGGGCGCGTTCAGGGTGCCGCCGACGAGGACGACCGCGCC
>JBDSOK010000179.1:0-9104 GCA_039914845.1 Nitrospiria bacterium
ACAGGGCGCCCGACCTCACGGCGCCTCCGCGTGGACGAGGGGCTTCACCAACCGCGCCACCGTGCG
Source organism: Nitrospiria bacterium (assembly GCA_039914845.1). Classification (GTDB taxonomy): domain Bacteria; phylum Nitrospirota; class Nitrospiria; order 2-01-FULL-66-17; family 2-01-FULL-66-17; genus 2-01-FULL-66-17. The sequence continues at coordinate 67 of JBDSOK010000179.1, forward strand.
ATTGCGCGGGATGAACCAGGCCGACGCCACGCGACGAATATCCTCGGGAGTCACCTTGGCCATGCGATCGCTGATCCCCAACACATACCGCCAGTCGCCCGCCACCGCCTGAAAATAGGCCAGCTGGGAGGCAAGCCCGCTGTTGGATTGCAGCGAGCGGATCAGATCGGCGTCCACCCGATTGACCACCTTCTCCAGCTCGCGGGACGAGACCGGCTCGCGTTGCAGACGCTCCAGCTCGGCCAGCAGCGCGGTCTCGACCTCCTCGAGGGAATGCGGGGCACGGGGGACGGCCTGAAGGGTGAACAGGTTGGGGTACCGCGCGCCGGGCTCGCCGGACGACGCGGAGGCGGCGACCGCCACCTGGCGCTTGGTCACCAGCTCGGTATACAGACGCGAGGTGCGGCCCGACGACAGCAGCGACTCGATGACGTCGAAGACCGGATCGTCGGGATCGTGAATGTCGGGTTTGTGATAGCCGATCAGCAATTGTGGTTCGGCGTCGACCTCAACGTCCACCCGCCGCTCCCCGCCCTGCGCGGGCTCTTCGGTGAACACGGCGGGCGGCATGGCGCGGGACGGGATTCGGCCGAACGCGGCGGCCACTTGGTCGACGGCCTTGGCGGCGTCGACGTCTCCCACGATGGCCACCACCGCGTTCCCGGGACCGTAGTGCCGCTGAAAAAACTCGCGCGCCATCGGCGCGGTGAGGTGCATCAGATCCGAGGGCCAGCCGATGGTGGGCGTTTCATAGGGATGCGCGACAAATGCGGTCGCGAGAAAGGCCTCATAGAGTTTTCCCATCGGGTTGTTGTCGACCCGCATCCGGCGCTCTTCGAGCACCACGTCGCGTTCGGTATAGAATTCGCGGAAGACCGGCCGACTCATCCGATCCGATTCCAGGGCGACCCAGAGCGGAAACCGATTGGCGGGCAGACTGACGACGTACCGCGTCAGGTCCACGCCGGTGGAGGCATTGAATCCCACCGCCCCCTGGCGGTCGTACAGGGCGCCGATTTCATTGGGGACCACCAAGGCCCTGGCGCGTTGCTGGACCGCATCGAACTCACGGCGGAGCGCCGCCAGCCGCTCCTGATCGGCGCGGAGCCCTCGCCGTTCTTCGCCGTACATGTCGAGCGCCAACCGATCCAGTTGATCCAGTAATTCCCGCTCGCGCTCAAAATTCGTCGTGCCGATGGTGGTCGTTCCCTTGAAGGCCATGTGCTCGAAGAGATGCGCCAGCCCGCTTTCGCCGGTTCGTTCATCCACCGAGCCGACGACGAAGGTGACGTTGAAGGAGACCGTCGGCACCGCGCGCCGCTCGACCACCAAGACCCGCATCCCGTTCGGCAGCGTCCGATCGACGACCTTCCCCTCCAATCGCGACGCGCCGTCGACCGACAACGGGACGCCCCACGCCAGGACCGCAACGAGCAGAACGGCCGGGCCGCCCATACCGGTGTTCCTCCTCATGGGCTATTCCCCGTCTCCGGCTTCCCAACCGCCGATCGGAGGCGCCAGGCCGCCGCCGTGGCCACGCCTTCGAGCGCGACCCGAATCGACACGTCCTCGATCTCATCCACGCTTCGCCGGCCGTTGGCCTCCGAATCGAAGCCAATTTTGGCATCACTGAACACGGGTCGTCCCTCGGGGGTCAAGCCGACCGCCTGCGCCCGGGCCAGGACTTCCACCGTATTGTCGACCGGCGCAATAGCCTGAGGGTTGGCCGTGTTGTAGCGCCGGTGGGTCAGTTTCACGCCGAAGATAACGACCAGCTGCGCGTTCCGACCTCTCGCGAGCGCCTGCACGCCGTCGGCCGTGAGCCCGTCGTCGAAGGTATCGGGCGCGGACGCAAACGCCGCGGCGCCGCGGCGTTCGAGCTTGGCGCGAACCGTTTCAATCCAGAGGTCGCGCGTGGCCTTGGGAGGTCGGATTGTGCTGTTCTCCGATCCTGCGGGAACCGGCACCCACGCGACGACCACCACCGGCTTGACGCCCAATCGTGGGACGCTCTCGGCCGCCGGCTGCCACCCGGCAGCTTGGCCGGGCGAAAGAAACCAGAACAGCGCCGCGTCCAATTCTTTGGCGGTCTGCCGGGGGCCGGTGCAGCTCAGGCAGCAGAGGCCCAGGATGAGTCCAATGGTCCAGCTTCGCACCGCTCGGGGTCCTTCGGTCAATGGAACAGCGTCATGAGCTCTTCGATGCGCTCGCAGAAAAAATCGGGGTGGGCCGCCCGCAGCACCGCAGGATCACCCAAGCCGTAGCCGACCGCCACCGAGCGCACGCCCGCCCCGCGCGCGGCGAGAATGTCGTTCACGTTGTCGCCGACCATGATCGCCCGGCCCGGCGACACGCCCAGATCGCTCAGCACCTGGTGAATCATCCCGGGGTGAGGTTTGAGATGGGGGGTGCTGTTCGCGCCGAGGATGACGTCGAATCGCTCGCGGGCTTTCAAACCATCCATCAGCTTGAGCGTGTATTCGATGGGCTTGTTGGTCACAATCGCCTTCTTCTTCGGTGCGAAGTGATCGAGGACGGTCTCCACCCCGGGATACAGGCGGGTCGCATCGACCAGATGATCGAGGTAGTGTCCGCGAAACACCGCCAGCGCGTCCGCGAAGACGTCGGCCCCCCGGCTTTCAAAGGCCCGGGCGAGCAGCGCCCGCACGCCGTCGCCCACGAAGGTATAAATCTGCTGGGGAGGATGCGGCGGCAGCCCGTAGTCGCTGAGCGTGAGATTGACCGCGGTGGCGATGTCTTCCTTGGTGTCAGCCAGGGTCCCGTCGAGGTCGAAGATCAAGAGATCGATCTCGATCGGCCCCGCGGTCCGGGAGGCCACGAGTCCGAGGCGGGAACCGGACGTTCCGCCGCTTACGTTCTCCACGAGACCTCGATCGCGGCGCCGGTCACCGCGCGAGCCGCCTCGCTCGCCAGGAATACCGCCACGTCCGCGACATCGGACGACGGGTCACCCTTGCCGGCGGCGGAACGAGCCGCGGGCGCGCGCTTGGTGCCGACCAGCGCGGGACAGACCGCATTGACGGTCACGGCCGACTCGCAGATCTCCTTGGCCAACGAGCGGGTCAGGCCGATCAGGCCGAACTTGGAGGCCGAAAAGGCGCCGAAATTCGCGAACCCTTCGAGTCCGGCCGTCGAGGCGATCTGGATGATCCGGCCGTCATTCCGGCTCAGCATGCCGGGCAGGACCGCGCGGGTCATGAGAAACGCGCCGGTCAGGTTGACGCTCAGCGTCTGACGCCACTGCTCCAGCGTCGTCCGGACCAAGGGCTCGATGTAGGTGACCGCCGCGCTGTTCACCAGGATATCGATCCGTCCAAACGCGCGCTCCACCGCGGCCGCGCAGGCGGCCGCCTGCGTCTCATCGCTCACGTCGGCCGGCACGGCCAGCGACCGCCGCCCCAGCGCGGCGATCTGATCGGCCACCGGTTTGAGGTCCCGCTCGGTCCGCGCCGTGACCGCCACGTCCGCACCCGCCGCCGCCAACGCCAGCGCGATCTGCCGCCCGATCCCACGTCCTCCGCCCGTCACCAGCGCCGTCTTCCCCTCAATCCGAATCGGTCGTCCTCCTTCTTAGGCGTGCAGCCGCACGGTTTCCAGCACGATACGGGCCGCGCGGGTAAATTCGTCGAGCAGGAGATATTCATTGACAGTATGAATCGCCCGCATGCCGGTTCCCAGATTCGCGACTTGCAGACCGTGCCGATTGAAGACGTTCGCGTCGCACCCGCCCCCGGTCGCCCGGGTCGCCACCGACGCCCCCACGTTGTGCGCGGCCTGCAACACCTGCCGCACGATCGGCGCGCTCTCGGGGACATCCATGCGGTCGTAATCGCGTTCGACGCGTGCCGTCACGCGGGCCTCGTACACCACCCCGTCGACGGTCATGCGGTGTGCGGCCGCCGCGTCGGCAAAACACCGGCGCATATGCGCGGTCTGGGCGGCGAGCTTCTCCTCGTCATGACTCCGGGCTTCGCCCCGGATGACGGTTTCCTTCGGAACGATATTGGTGGCCGCCCCCCCCTGAATGAGCCCCAGGTTCGCGGTCGTCTCATGATCGATCCGGCCCAGCCGCATTCCGGCAATCGCTTGGCTCGCCACCTGGATCGACGAGATGCCCCGCTCGGGACAGATCCCGGAATGTGCCGCCACTCCGGTCACCGTAAATTCCAAGGTATCGGCGGCCGGACCCTTGGTGAACAGGCACCCCGCATGATCGCTGTCCAGGACGAGACCGCTCCGGGCGTGCAGCCGGTCGGTCGCCAGGTGTTTGGCTCCCAGCAATCCCACTTCCTCGCAGATCGTGAACGCCGCCTCGACCCCCGCGTGCGGGATCCGCCGCTCGCTGAGCGTGCGAAGCACTTCCATGATGATGGCGACTCCCGACTTGTCGTCGCCGCCGAGGATCGTTCGGCCGTCGCTTCGGATGCGATCGTGCTCCCGGACCGGCGCCACGCCCTCGCCCGGAACCACGGTATCCATATGGGCCGACAGCAGGATGGGCGTTCCGGGAGCCGTGGGGGGCAACCAGCCGATGACGTTCCCGGTGTCGCCGCCCACGTGTCGTCCGGCGTCATCCACCCAGACCTCGGCGCCCAACGCCCGTAACTCCGCCGACAAGCGTGCGGCGACGGCCCCCTCGCGGCGCGACAGGCTGTCGATGCGGACCAGGCCAAGAAAGTCGTCGATCAATCGCTCGGGCTCAATCATCGACCGTGGGTCCCGGCGCGCGGTCCTTGCTCGAAGGTCGTTCGTCCGCGCCGGGCCGTTCCCGGACCATGCCTTGCGGACTCGAGACAAACCCGAATCGCTCGTAGAACTTGTGCTTATCGCGGGTATTGAGCCAGAACTTTTCCACCCGCGACAACACGGGATGAGCCAAAATCCGTTCCATCAACCCCTCCCCGACCCCGCGCCCTTGATACGACGCATCGACCACCACATCCCAGAGCGTGGCCCGGTAGATCCGGTCGGTCAGGACCCGCGCGAAGGCCACCAAGCGCGGACCGTCCCATCCCGAGAAATAATAATCGGTATGCGCCAGCATGACCGAGACCCCGTCCTTGGAGCGGTCCCGCGCCCAGGGGGCTTGCTCATACAGATGCTGGAGTTGGTCCACATCCAGGGGACCGCCTTCGCGATAGGTGATATCCATGCGTGTGTCGAGATCCGCGGCCGGTCCTACTCTAGCCAAGCGGACGGCGAAAGACAAGGCGTGATCAGCGGTAGTCGGGGTCACGGTCGGCGCCGCCCTCATCTTGATTCATCGACGATTCCTCGGTCGGCAGCCGGTAGGCGCCGTTCAGCCATCGCCATAAATCGTCGGTTCGACATCGGTCGCCGCAGAACGGCGCGTGCGTCCGATCGGCCGTCTCGCGGCTGCAGAGCGGACACCGGGCGACCGTCACGGCGCCGCCGCCTGTGAGAGAGGAGGCAGACCCGCGCGATACTCGATCAGCCGAGCCGAGACCCGGCCGATCTTGATCTGACTTTCCATTTGCACCGGCAGCCGTCGCGCATCGTCGGTAAACCAGATAAACACGTCGCCCTTCTCCAGAAAGACGCCTTCGAATTCCACGTGGGCGCTGGTGCGAATCGTCTGAAACTCACCGACCGGCGTCCGGATTTTTTGCCGGTTCAAACCCTTGATCGCCAATTTCCAATTCTTTCCCCCTTCGTGCACGTCGATTGTGACCGTTTCGCCGACCCGGATGGGCGGCAGACTGCGAAAATAATACAGGCAGGACAGGGAATCCTGGACACGAGAGGGGATGGGGTGGATTTTCCGTTGGCCGTTCTTCACGTTGATGGCCACATGACCGATCTGATCGAATTCCGTCACGCGATTGCGACGGCGCTTGCCCTGCCGCTGCTTGACGTCGAGACGAATGGCCGACAAGGTCTCCTGGTCGACGAGGCTCTCGATATGGTCTTCGACCGGGAAAAACATGGAGACGAACGCATTCGATTTGGCGGTGGAGCGGAACCGGAAGACCGGCGTCTCCAACCGCTCGGCTTCCTGCACGTCAAGCGTGGCCGTTCCCCCGATCAGGGTGAACCAGGACAATTCATACACGAGGCGTTCGCCGGGTCCGAATGGGCGTTGTTCAGCGGAAGCGACCGACCAGGACATCCCGACCGCCACCGCCAACAGGCCCACGAACCATCGGCCGTGGACGGCGCCGGTTCGAGACATCATGCTCGTCATTATATAAACCGTCCGGAGCAATGACAAGGGAACCGATCCGACCTCGGCGGTTGCCTCGCTTCTCCGTCTCGTGGTATCGTCGAGGCGTTTCGTGAATCGGACTCATGTCACAGCTCACACCTGAAGAAGCGGTGCTCATCGTCAACGCGTACGGCGAGACCCTTGAGGACTTGGCGTCGCGCGCCGATCCTCGTTGGGCCGACGAGGACGCGTATCGCCGAGCCGTGCTGGAGAGCGCCGATCCGGTGTCGCTGCTCCGCCGGACCTACGACGTGTCGTTGCTGCCCTATTCCAAGAACGGCATTCGGGAAGCCCTCCACGTGCTGCTCGCCCATCCCGACGTCGAGTCCGAGATGAAAGAACGGCTTCGGATGGGCCTCATCAGTCTCGACGATTTCATCGAACCCGCCGACCCGGCGTAGCGGTCACGTCGTTTCCGTCGGCCTAGTGAGCGCTTTCCCGTTCGACGCGTCGCGAACCGCCATCGGGCCGATCCGGCGGCGCCTCCGGGTCGTCACGACCCTGCTGGCAGCCGGCCTGGTTTTTCCGATCGTCACCCTTCACGCCGCCGAACCTCCCAAACCGTCCCTGACGGTCTCGCCCCTGACCTCGGCGGTCATCGTCGACGGCGTGCTGGATGACGCCGCCTGGACGGTCCCGCCGGGCGCGACGGGGTTCGTGCAACAAACGCCGGCCTCCGGTTCCCCTGCGGCCGGTCACACCGCGGTGTGGGCGGCGTATGACGATCGCGCGCTCTACCTCGCCGCCAAACTGGACGATCCCGATCCGGAGTTGATCCAGGCCGATGAGCGCCATCGCGATGCCGCCCTGTCGCGAAGCGACGCCTTTGCGGTGCTCATCGACGCGTATCATGATCATCAGACCGGCTTTCTGTTCGAGACCAACCCCCTCGCCGCGCAATCCGATCGCGTGATCTCCCGCGAGGGCGCGTTCGTGAACACCGCGTGGAACGGCATATGGGAGGTGGCGAGCGCACGCACGGCGACGGGCTGGAGTGTCGAATTCAAGATCCCGTTTGCGACGTTGCGGTTTCACCCCGAGCCCGGCGCCGTCTGGGGAGTGCAGTTCCGGCGCGTCATCCCTCATCTCCGAGAGACCGCGTTTTGGAGTTCCCTGACGTCGGAGCAGACCCTGGAAGAGGTTTCGCGGGCCGGGCATCTTCGCGGCATCGAGCCCATCGCGCGCGGAGGCCGGCTGTCCGTCGTGCCCTATGCCAAAGGCGCCTACGGCACGCAAACCGACAGCCTGTCGGGATGGGACGTCGATCACGCCGCCGGGGCCGACCTGCGCTATCTCCCGACGAGCGATCTCACCCTGGACCTGACCGCCAACACCGATTTCGCCGAGACCGAGGCCGATCGGTTTCAAGTGCGCTTGGACCGATTTCCCTTGTTCTTCCCCGAGCGTCGCGAGTTCTTTCTCGAGGGCAAGGGCGCGTATGAATTCGGTCTCGCGGGCACGTTACAGCCCTTCTTCAGCCGCCGCATCGGCCTGCGCGGAGGCGAACCGATCCCGCTCTGGGGCGGCGGCAAGCTCACCGGAAAAGTCGATCGCTATGGGATCGGCCTCCTGGCGATGCAGAGCCGGGCGGACGACGGCGGACCGGCCGAGCGCTTCGGCGTCCTGCGCCTGACCCGCGATCTCGGCGTGCGCTCCCAACTCGGCGTCATCGCCACCCGCCGCGACCCGATCGGCGGCTCGCCGTCTCAGACGGTCGGTCTTGACGCGGCCTATAACCCGACGTCCACGTTCACGACCGACGGATTCTGGCTGCGCAGCGACGGAAGCGACCAGCCGGGATACGCCGCCTTCGCCCAGGCCCGATATCGCGATCCCCTGTGGCGAATCAAGCTCAGTCAGTTGCGCGTGGACGAGAGGTTCGATCCCCAATTGGGATTCGTCCGGCAGACCGACCTCGAAGAAACCGTCGGCTACGTCGATGTCCGTCCCCGCCCCGCAACGGGTCCGGTCCTGGAGTGGGGCGCGAAATCGGAAATCACCTATCAGACCACGACCGACGGCCGACTGCTCTATCGCAGCCAGTACCAGCGCGTCCTGGCCGAGTTCCGCACCGGCGACACCATCCTGATCAGTTGGGATCCTCAATTCGAACGCTTGCTCGAACCCTTCGTCTTGCGGGAGGCCGATGCCCGCCGGCCCGCGCCCCTCGTCATCCCGGCCGGCGATTATCGCTATCATCATTGGAACGTGTATGTGAATACCGAAAGCAGCCGTCCGATTTCCGGGGTGGCGAGCGTGTTGTGGGGCGGATACTACGGCGGGCGAAAGACCTCGCTTGACCTCCAAGTGACGGTGGCGGCGCGGGACGGCCTGACCGTCGGGGGAGCGCTGGACGTCGATTGGATTCGTGTGCCCCAGGGCGACGTGGTGGCGCGCGTCGTGGCCGTCGACGCCCGATGGTCGGCAACCAACCGACTCGTGGTGAGCGCGCTGCTCCAACACGACGAAGAACGTCGAACCCTCGCGGGCAACGTGCGTCTGGCCTGGGAATACCGGACCGGGAGCTACCTGTACCTGATCGCCAACCCGTCGTCGAATCCCGATCGCACCGCGTCGGTCTTCCTGGCCAAATGGACGTGGCGATGGGAGAATGGATGACGATGGCGTTTCCGGTCTCGTCTCAGAAGGAACAGGAATTGCGCGACCGCATGGCGCGCCTCGGCGTGCGGGAAGACGATCTGGAGGAGACGTTCGTGCGCTCGTCGGGTCCCGGCGGCCAGCACGTGAACAAAACGGCCACCTGCGTCGCGCTCACGCACCGGCCCAGCGG
>JBDSOK010000222.1:0-4999 GCA_039914845.1 Nitrospiria bacterium
GGTTGATGGGGATTTCGTGAAAGTTCGGACCGCCGAGACGGATGAGTTGGGTATCGGTATAGGAGAACAGCCGGCCCTGCAACAGCGGATCGTTGCTGAAATCGATCCCGGGCACCACGTGGCCGGGATGAAACGCGATCTGCTCGGTCTCGGCGAAGAAGTTGTCGGGATTGCGGGTGAGCGTGAGCTTGCCGATCCGCTTGACGGGCACGAGCTCTTCGGGAATGAGCTTGGTCGGGTCGAGTAGATCGAAGTCGAACGTATGCTCGTCCTTCTCCTCGACGATCTGGACGCCGAATTCCCATTCCGGATAGTTCCCGCTCTCGATGGCCTCCCAGAGATCGCGCCGATGAAAATCGGGGTCCTGACCGGAAATCTTGAGGGCTTCGTCCCAGAGCACCGAGTGGACGCCGAGGAGCGGCTTCCAATGGAATTTGACGAAGCGGGATTTGCCCTGCTCGTTGACGAGTCGAAATGTGTGGACGCCGAACCCTTCCATCATCCGAAAGCTCCGAGGAATGGCGCGGTCCGACATCACCCACATGATCATGTGCATGGATTCCGGCATGAGCGAAATGAAATCCCAGAACGTGTCGTGCGCGGACGCCGCTTGGGGCATTTCGTGGTGGGGCTCCGGTTTGACGGCGTGGATTAAGTCCGGGAATTTCATGGCATCTTGAATGAAGAACACCGGGATGTTGTTCCCGACGAGGTCGAAGTTGCCTTCCTCGGTATAAAACTTGACGGCAAAGCCCCGCGCGTCGCGCGCCAAATCGCTCGAGCCGCGAGACCCGGCCACCGTGGAGAAGCGGACGAACACCGGTGTCTTCACCGATGGGTTTTGCAGGAACTTCGCTTTGGTCAAAGGCGCCAACGATTCGTACACCTGGAAATGCCCGTGCGCCCCGGAGCCGCGCGCGTGCACGACGCGCTCCGGGATGCGTTCGTGATCGAAGTGGGTGATCTTTTCCCGGAGGACGAAATCTTCCAGCAGCGTCGGGCCGCGCTCGCCGGCCTTCAGCGAGTTCTGATTGTCGTTGATGCGCAACCCCTGATTGGTCGTGAGCTGCGTCTCCGCGCCGTGTTCGCTGGACGCCGCCAAGTCGGTCGTTTTCCGGTCGGCGCCATTAGGTCGATTGGAAATTTTTCGTTTCTTTTTGTCGGAAGCCACGAAGCGATCCTTTCTCAGTCGAGTGCCGATCCATCCCCTCACGCGATACGAGTCGAGACTGTAATACGAACCCGTTGCGGAATTGTTGCGCATTGTCAAGACGAAGGGAATCTCGGATGGAGACGGGAGCAGGTACGGCAGGAGTTATTTCGCTTGGAGCAGGGTTCCGAGGATACGGCTGAGGTCTTCGGGCTGATACGGTTTGTTGACGCGTGCGGAAAATCCGTACTGCTGAAAGTCCGCCATGACGGGGTCGTTGGAATATCCGCTTGAGACGATCGCGGTAATCCGAGAGAAGGTCGTTTCCCCCGAGTCAGAACGCACGTCCCGATGGGAAATCGAGGGCAATTAAACGCTTATACCATGCCCATAATTTCGTTGTCGAGTACCTCGATCACAGGCGTGGCAGGGGGCCTGTTTGAACGTCGGCCGATGACTTGACTTTGTCCCCGCGGGCTTTCTAGCATGCCAGGTATGAACGCGCGGCGGCTCTATCTCAAACTGGGCGATCAGGTCATCCACCGACGCTATCCCGAATGGGGCGACGGCGAGGTGGTGGAGGAACGCTCGGCCTTGACGGACGGCGGGATGTGCTTTGTTCGGATCATGTTCACGGACGGGCGCGAGCGCTCGTTCATCAATAATTTGGACGATCAGAATTGTTGCTATTACGCGGGAATTCGGGTCAGCGTGTTCTGACCGCCAGCTTGGCCATCACGCCGTCGCGTTCCAATTGCCGTCCCACCCACTCCCAGATTCTCGGACCGGCTCGTCGATGATCCACCACAGAGGGGCGTTGCCCTGCGAGCCGCCCGATCGCGCGCTCATTGGTGCGCTCCGCCGATCCGCGGCCCCGCGTCGGGTGATTGAGGATCAACGCCCGGACGTGCAAACCGCGGCTTGTGGCCGCGTGGAGCGTCAGGAGCGTGTGATTGATCGCCCCCAATCGGTTGGCGATGACCAGGATCAGGGGCAGGCCCAGAGCGGCGGCCAGATCCAGCGTGGTGCGCGTCGGGGTGAGCGGAACCATGAGGCCTCCCACCCCTTCGACCACGACGTAGTCGTGGCGGGCGGCGAGCCGCGCGAACGTCCGGACGAGCGACGGGATCGAAAGCCGCACGCCCTCGCGTTCGGCCGCGATCCAGGGGGCGAGGGGCGCCCGCAGCCTGGCGGGGCTCACGTCGTCGAGAGGGTCGGTGGTGCCCGAAGCCGCCATGAGGGATGAGGCGTCGGACATCCCACGCCCTGAACAGCCGGTCTGCACCGGCTTCATCACGCCCACGTCGACGCCGCCGCGGGCCAGCGCCCAAGCCAGACCGGCCGCGATCACGGTCTTTCCCACCCCGGTATCGGTGCCCACGACCAGCACCCCACGATCGGAAGGCCGGCCCATCACGCGCCCTGGGGGATGCGGCTGTCGAGGATGAACGTGTGGCCCGTGATCCACGGCAGGGCGAGCACCGCCACGATCGTCGTCGCGACCTCCGCCGGGTCGATCTCGGCGGGCACGAGTTGGCGGAGGCGAAGCACGGCCACGTGGCGACCGGCCGTTTCGGTGGGCATCGCCGGCGGGCACACCGCGTTGACGCGAATCCCGTGGGGACCGAGCTCGTGTGCGGCGGCGCGAGTCAACCCCAGCAGGCCGGCCTTCGCGGCGCCGTAATTGCTCTGGCCGCGCCGGCCCTCCAATCCCACGATCGAGGCGACGTTGAGGATCACGCCGCCGCCCTGTCGGATCATCGCCGGCGCGACGGCGCGGATGGCGCGGGCGGGCGACGACAGATCCACGGCGATCACCCGATCCCACGCGTCATCGGGCATGCCGACCGCCACGCGATCGTCCACGATCGCCGCGTTGTTCACCCACGCGTCGATGCGCCCCCATCGCTCGACGGTGCGCGCCACCGTGTCCGCCGCCGAGCCCGCGTCCGAGGCGTCGCCCTCCCGGAGCATCGCCTCGCCGCCGTGCGCGACAATCTCCTGAAGGACGGCCTGAGCGTCTTTGCGACGGTTCCGATAGGTGATGGCGACCCGCCAGTGTGCGGCGGCGCAGCGAAGGGCGATGGCCCGCCCCAGCCCGCGCGACGCGCCGGTGATGACCACCACCGGGGACGTCATATCAGGCCGACGCGTGTCGCGACCCGTTCGAGCGCCGAGAGGGCAAACACGAGATCGTCGGTGGAGTGTGTGGCCAGGATCGAGGTCCTCAGGCGGGCCGTCCCCTTCGGGACGGTCGGCGGTCGGATGGCGGGGGCGTACACGCCTTCGGTCGCCAGCTCCGCCGACAGGCGAAGCGCCAGGTCATCGGAGCCGACCCGCAGGGGCACGATGGGCGAGGCGCTGCGGAAGGTGTCGAACCCCAGCGCCGTCACGCCGTCGCGCCAGAGCGCGCAGTTGGCCCAGAGCCGCCGCCGACGCTCGGGCTCCGCGTCGAGGAGTCGAATCGCTTCGAGCGCGGCGGCTGCGATCCCCGCGGGAACGGCCGTCGTATAGATGAAGGTCCGGGCGCGATGGATGAGATACTCGATCAGGAGTTGAGAGCCCGCGACGAACCCGCCCAGCGCGCCCAGCGCCTTACTGAGGGTGCCCATTTGGATCGGCACGCGTTCTTGCAGTCCCCAATGCTCAACCGACCCGCTGCCCGTGGCGCCGAACACGCCGGTGGCATGGGCCTCGTCAACCATCAAGAGCGCGCCGTGCCGTTCGGCGAGGTCCGCCAAATCGGGCAACGGCGCCAGGTCGCCTTCCATACTGAACACGCCCTCGGTGACGATCAGCGCGAGGCCGGATCGACGGCTCGCCAGCGCGGCGCCCAGCCGATCCAGCCGATCGCGACGATAGACCCGCAGCCTCGCGCCGCTCACACGACAGCCATCGACCAGACTGGCGTGGATGTCGCGGTCCGCCAGGATCAGATCGCCGCGTCCCACCAACGCCGGGATCGTTCCCACATTGGCCAGATAGCCCGAGCTGAAGACCAGCGCGCGTTCGGCGCCTTTGAGCCGGGCCAACGCCGCCTCCAGCGCCTCGTGAACCGCGCCGTGACCGGTGAGCAGTCGTGACGCGCCGGCGCCGACTCCCGCGCGGGACATGGCGTCGGCGGCGGCGCGTTCGACGCGCGGATGTTCGGCGAGGCCCAGATAGTTGTTGGATCCCAGATTGATCAACGACCGGCCGTCGAGGATCAGCCGCGGCCCCCCGCCGTCCACGACCGCGCGGAGAGTTCGCGCTTGCCGGCGGTGGGCCACATCGGCCAATGTCTTGCGATACCGGGCGAAGGCGTCGGATCGAACCGGGGCGGGGACGCGCCGCTCGCTCACTTACGCGGGCTCGATGACACAGCGGAAGGGAAATCCGGCCGTCCGTGCGGCGCGGTGGACCTGCTCCTGTTTGAGTTCCGCATGTTCGAGCGGCAGCGTGGCGACGTGCGACGCCCCGCGGAGGTGAACCTCCCACATCAAACGAACGGCGGTGGAGGCGTCTTTCCCAAAGAAGTCGAGCAGGACGCGGATGACGAAATCCATCGTCGTGACGGGATCGTCGAGCAGGATCACTTTATACGGAGGAATCTCAGCCGTCGCGCGGAGCGAGGAATCCCCCGTTTCGGATGAAACCGAGGGGTCGTGAATCGGGGCGATGGTTTCCACGCGGAGTTCCTACCATAAGCCCGATGGGAGGGTCAACGTGCCTGACAACACTTGACATTTATTCTTATCTAGTGATATAAACTTTAAAGTAATTATTATCGATAAGGAATTATTATGGCCATGAGGACTCCCAAGGACCACCAGCACGTCGCCAAGCGTCTCAAGGACGCGGGGTTGAAGT
>JBDSOK010000286.1:0-8673 GCA_039914845.1 Nitrospiria bacterium
AGGCGCGCCCGATGCGCTCGGCGATCTCGAACGTCAAATCGACGCCGACCACCCCGCGGATATCGTATTCCCGAAAAATACTCAACGAACGCTTCTATTTGTCTTGGACCGCGAACGAGTCACGCGCGGGAGCCCGTTCAGGAGTGGACAGATGCAAGGCGGAGGGAGACCGGGCGCGCGGAGCGTACTGGTTCGTACGTGAGCACGACCGGCCGACCGACAACGCAGCTCTAGCGTGACGGACGAATGCTGCTTCCCGAGATGGCCGCTCATGGACGGGCTCGCCCAAAATCGTCGTCGAAGCGGACAATGTCGTCCTCGCCGAGATACCCCCCGCTCTGCACTTCGATGATCTGCAGCGGGGTCTGCGGATCGGCGTTTTCGAGTCGGTGCTTGGTTTCGGGCGGGATGTACGTGCTCGCGTTGGTCTGCACGTCGTAGACGCGGTCGCCGCAGGTGACGCGCGCGACGCCGGACACCACCACCCAATGCTCGCTTCGCCGATGGTGCATCTGCAGGCTGAGCCGGCTGGAGGGATTGACGACGATCCGCTTGATCTTGAATCCCTCGCCCTCCTCCAGCACGGTATAGGTGCCCCAGGGCCGCTGCACGGTTTTGTGGATGACGTGTTCCTGCGCGCGCTGCGTCTCCAACAGATCGACGATCTGCCGGACGTCCTGCGCGCGGTCCTTGGCGCAGACCAGGGTGGCATCGGGCGTGTCGACGACGATGAGGTCGCGCAGGCCGATCGTCGCGACCAGGCGATCGTGGGCGTAGAGGATCGAGCGCTCGCTCCCCAGATCCAGGACGCGCCCGCTGATCACATTGGCCCGTTCGTCCTTCTCCGCGACGTCATCGAGCGCCGCCCAACTCCCCACGTCGCTCCAGCCCAGCTCGGCCGGAATGACCGCGGCGCGCGTGGTGCGCTCCATCACCGCGTAATCGATCGAGACCGATTCCACCGCCTCGTACAACGCGGTCAGGCGGCTTCCCTCGACGCCGGCCTTCATCGCCGCCGCGATCCGCTCGGCGCCGTCGGCGACGCCGGGCGCATGCGCGCGAATTTCTTCGAGGATCAGCGCGGCGCGGCAGACGAACATCCCGCCGTTCCACACGTATCCCCCGTCGGCAATATACTGCTCCGCGGTCCGTCGGTCGGGCTTTTCGACGAATCGTTCGACGTGATAGGCCGTCGGCGCGGACGCGTTTCGATCATCGGGCTCGGCCAACGCCGCGCCGCGCTTGATATAGCCGTATCCCGTCTCCGGCCGTCGCGGAACCAGACCGATCGTGACGATGACGTCGCGGAGCGCCACCTCCGCCGCGCGGGCCAGGCACGCCCGAAACGCCTCGGGTTTGGCGATGACGTGATCGGCGGGCAAGACCGCCATGACGGCCTCGGGGTCCCGCTCCAGCAGCCGATGCGCGGCGACCGCAATCGCCGGAGCGGTATTGCGCCCGATCGGTTCGGTGATGACCGACGCGTCGACCTGAATCGCGCGCAGTTGGCGCCCCGCCTCGTCGGCATGGTCCTTGCCGGCCACGACCCACACCCGATCCGCCGAGACGCTCGGGCGCACGCGCAAGACGGTCTCCTGCAGCATCGTGCGATCGCTCATCAGGGCGATCAATTGCTTGGGCGCCAACCGGCGGGACAAGGGCCAGAAACGGGTGCCGGTTCCTCCGGCCAAGACGACGACGTGCAGGTGGGCGGAGGTCATCGTGACGCGGACGCGTTGATCAGACGGTTGCCGGACCGAGAGCCGCGCCTCGCGAGCCGCCACAGCGCCCATTGCGCCAGCCCCGCCCCGACGGCGTCGGCAACCAGATCGGCCCCGTCCATCTCGCGGAAGGGCACGAAGGACTGATGCCACTCGTCACTGACGCCATACAGCACCGCCAGCCCCGCCGCGATCACCGAGAGCCGGCCGACGGATGAGCCGGGCCACGAACGTCGAAGCGCGATGCCGAGCACGATCGAGAATCCCCCGTACAGCAGCGCGTGGGCAAGTTTGTCGGACCCGAGCGGCCAGTGGTCGGCGCCCAACGGATGCGATTGCGATGAGAGCCCGAAAATCATGAGCGCATAGAGCGCGGCGACGCCCCACCATGCCGCCGCGCCGGTCTTCCGGGATATGGCGGAGACCGTGCGGCTCACGACGGCTGCACCCCTTCCAGCGAATTGGCCTTCACCGCCAGAACCTTCAGCGACGTCAGGCGCCCGATCAGACTCGGCGGTCCGTCGAAATTGACCACCCGGTTGCAGGACGTGCGCCCCATCAACCGCGTCCGGTCCGTCTTGCTGGGCCCTTCGACCAGGACCTCGACGGCCCGTCCCTCGAAAGCCGCGTGTTTGAGACGCGTGATCACCCGCTGGGCCGCGAGCAGCTCCTGCAGGCGCCGATCTTTCTCCGGTTCGGGGACCTGATCGTCCAAAGCCAGTGCGGCGGTGCGCGGCCGGCGGGAATACTTAAACGCGTAAATATTGTCGAATCCTACGGCATCCAACGCCGCGACGGTCTCTCGGAAATCCGCCTCGGTCTCGCCCGGAAATCCCACGATCAGATCGGTGGTCAGGGCCAGGTCCGGCATGGCCCGGCGCAACGCGGCAACGAGGTCGAGATACCCGTTCAGCGTGTACTCGCGCTGCATGCGCGTCAGCGTCCGATCCGATCCGGATTGCAGCGGCAGGTGGAGGTGCCGGCAGACGTTCGGGAGGCGCGCCAGCGTGTCGATCAGCTTCGGCGTCACCGCATTGGGATGCGAGGTCGTGTACCGAATGCGCGCCAAGCCCTCGATGGGATGGAGCAGGTCCAGAAGATCCGCGAAATCGACGCCCTCGGGCGAGGTGCGCCCGTAGGAATTGACGTTCTGCCCCAACAAGGTCACCTCGCGGCATCCGCCCGCGCAGAGCGCCACCACCTCGTCTCGAATCTCACCGCTCAGCCGGCTTCGCTCGCGGCCGCGCGTGGCGGGCACCACGCAGAAACTGCACGCGTTCTCGCAGCCTTCCATGATCGAGACCCACGCGCGAACCGGGTCGCGCCGGTCGGCCGGCAAGGTGGGCGCGATCCCGATGGGATCATCGGTGTAGACGATCTTCCGTTTGGTCGTCAGGGCTTCGACCAGCAACGCGGGCAGGCGCTCGATGCCTTTGGACCCAAATACCAGATCGACGGCGGGGGATCGATCGAGGATCGCCGCGCCCTCCTGCTGCGCCACGCAGCCTGCGACGCCGATCATGACTTCTGGGCGCGCGGCTTTGAGCGCGTTGAGCCGTCCGAGATCGCTGTAGACTTTTTGCTCGGCCTTGTCCCGGATGCTGCACGTGTTGAGCAGAATGAGGTCGGCGTCGTCCTGCGTGGAGGTCAGAACATATCCCAACGGAGCCACGAGGCCGGCCATCCGCTCGGCGTCGTGCTCGTTCATCTGACAACCCCAGGTTTTAATGAAAACGCGCTTCGGCACGGGTATTCGTCGCGGATTCGATCGATGGGCGGCGCGCACAGGCTCGCGCGCACACTGAGCGCTACCTTAGCCTACGGGTGGGCGAAATGCAAGACGGCGATGAACTTAGGTGTGCTGTCTGCGCCCCAGCAGGCGGGTGATCAGCTTCAGCAGATCCTCGATTTTGTACGGCTTGCCGATGCGTCCGGCAAATCCATGTTTCTCGAAGTGGGCCATGGCCGGATCGTTGGAATAGCCGCTGGAGACGATGGCCTTTACGTAGGGGTCGAGCGTGAGGAGCTGCGTGATCGCGTCCGTTCCTCCCATTCCGCCGACGATCGTCAAATCTAAAATGACGGCGTCAAACGGAGACCCCGCGCTCAAGGCTTCACGATAGCGCTCGATCGCGGCCCGCCCCTCTTCGACACAGACCACTGAAAATCCGGCATGGGTCAGCGTTTCGCCGACCATGTCCCGGATCGCCGACTCGTCATCCATGAGCAGGATCTTCCCGTGCCCGACCGGGAAAGGCCCGGCCTCCTCCTTTCCGTCCATCGGGGCCCGTTCCGACGAGGCAGGCAGATAGAGAGAGACCGTGGTCCCGACCCCCAGGTCGGATTTGACGGACACGTGGCCCCCGTGTCGCCGGATGATGGAATAGGAGGTCGTCAGACCCAGACCGCTGCCTTTGGGTTTGGTGGTAAAAAACGGATCGAAGATCTTGGGCAGATGCTCCGGAGCGATGCCGGTTCCCTGATCGCGGATCGCGATCCGCACGTACCGCGCGTCGGGTAACGGCAGACCCTGTTCGGTCCCGACCACCAAGTTGGCCGCCGTGACGGTGAGCGTGCCGCCGGTCGGCATGGCCTGTTGTGCGTTGATGACCAGATTACTGATCACCTGTTGGAGCTGCCCTTCATCGGCGTCCACGGGCCACAGATCCTTGGCGATTTCCCACTGAGCGCCGCTCTTGGAACCGCCCAGCGCAAAACTCACCCACTCCTCCAGGCGACCGGCCAGCGCGATCGTCTTCTTGATGGGAGCGCCCCCCCGGGAAAATGTCAGCAATTGCTGCGTGAGGCTGGTGGCTCTCAGACAGGTCTTTTCCGCTTCGACCGCGCGCTGGAACGCCTTGTGATCGGTCGGCAGGGACGATTTCATCAGGTAGAGATTCCCCACCAGCGCGGTGAGGAGATTGTTGAAATCGTGCGCGATGCCTCCCGCCAGCAGCCCGATCGATTCCAGTTTTTGGGTCTTCAAGAGCTCTTGATCGAGCTGCTTCTCCCGGGTGATGTCCCGGAACTCCACCACCGTGCCGATCGCTCTGCCGTCCTCTTCGGCGGGCGCCACCGAGCAGCGGACCGGAAAAAACGTGCCGTCCTTGCGCACAAAGACGTCTTCGTGGTGTGGGAGCCAATCCAGAGCCTCGGCCGCCCGTTCGATCGGGCAATCTGCCGTGGGATAGATGCTGCCGTCAGGGCGGAGATGATGGATCGATTCATGGATCGGCCGGTCCTTGAGTTCGTCGAAGCGATAGCCGGTCACCTGCTCGAACGCCGGGTTGACGAACAGCGGATACCCGCCACTATCGACCATGCAGAGGCATGACACGGTATTTTCGATAATGGTCTGGGTGATGCGGTTTTGATGCTGGAGCGCCCGCTGGAGGCGATTGACTTCCTCGATATCGGTGAGCGCGGTGCGACACTGGCGTTGGCCCTCCGGCGTTTGGATGAAAATGCTTTCCAACCGAGTCTCGAATGGGATCTTGTCGTTTCCGACCCTCCGGCGAATGCGGATCTCACACGTTTGACGAATCTGGGTCTTAAAGACGGCCTGGAGGTGGGCGCCGAACCGCTCGTGGTCCTGGTGAAGGATATGACTGTCAAAAGGCTGTTTGATCAGCCACTTCCGCTCCAGGCCCAATTGTCCGGCGCCGGTCAGGTTGATCTGCAGAATCCGCCCGATCTCGTCAAGCGTGACGTAGCCGACCGGAGCGAAGTCATAGAGGTCGGCAAATTGGTGACGGGAGGCTTCCAGGCCCTCCTGGGCCGCGCGTAACTCGTCGTTCTGCATCTCCAGTTCGATCTGATGCACTTCCAGCTCATGGATCAATCGCCCGATCTCCTGGGGCGACAGATTGCGGGGGGCGGCGGGGCTTTCCTTCATCCGCGCCTCCGCCCGCTTCCGATAGTCCGTAGACGAGGTCCGCTCCTCGGTCATGGGTGATCTCGCGGGGTCAGATCCCGGATGGCCAAGAGGATTAGTTCGTCCTTGTCCTTGTCCTTGTCCTTGTCCTTGTCCGCCAGGATGAGCCGACGCGCTTTCACGCTCATCTTTTTTCGGCCGATCTGTTGGAACGTATGCTCCATCTCGAAGTTGTCGATCGTGCTGTTCTGCGGAAGGATCTCTTCCAACAGGCGTTTCAAATCCGGGATGTTCCATTGACCGTTGCCCAGTTCATACACCAACCGGCCCTCGGTCTCGTGTTTTCCAATCCCGAAGGTGTCGTAATACGCGGTATTGGCCGAGACGACCTGCAACGTCTTGTTGAGGACGAGCAGCGGGTCCCACATCGCCCCGATGATGCCCTCGGCATATCGCGCGCTCGCTTCCGCGGCTCGTTTCTGTTTTTTGAGTTCCGAAATATCCGTGAACGTGATGACGATTCCGTCGATCACGTTCGTCATGGTCCGATAGGGAACCATCCGCATCAAAAACCACTCGCCCTCTTTGGTTTGGCGTTCCTGCTCTTTGACGGCGAGCGTCTGCAAGACCCAGCCGGCGTCCGACACGATCTTGTCGTCCACGAGATGGGACGCCAGATGATTGAGTGGCCGACCGACATCGCCGGGAATGAGGCTGAACACCCTGCCGGCCATCGGGGTGAAGCGCTTGATCCGGAGGCGGGTGTCCAAAAAAATGGTGCCGATCTGGGTACTGTTGAGGAGATTTTGTATATCGTTATGGACCTGGGAGAGCTCGTCCAGCTTGGACTGCAGCTCCGTATTGACGGTGAGAAGTTCTTCATTCACTGATTGCATTTCTTCTTTGGACGTTTCCAGTTCCTCGTTGGTGCTCTGGAACTCCTCGTTGGTGCTCTGGAGCTCCTCGTTGGTCGCCGTAAACTCCTCCTTGGCGTTGTCCAGTTCCTCGATCGTGGTCTGAAGCGTCTCCCTCGTTGAGTTGAGCTCGTTCTCGAGATCCTCGATCAGACGATGGGGCCGATCGGCCTCTTTCTGCGCCGAGGTGTGTTTTTTAGAGGTCGAGGTCGAGGTCGAGGTCGTCGCCTCTTCAAAAATCACCAGCATCAATCCCGCCACGAATTCCTGCTCCAACGGTTCGATGACGAGATTGACGGTCCGGGGCGTTCCCTTCCCCCCCACCCGAATGGCGGCATGCACCACCCGGGTGTGATCCCGAAAAGCTTTATGCAGGGCGGTTCGCAACTCGATCCGCAATCCCTCCCGCGCCATTTTTAAGAGGTTGAACGTGGCCGCCCCGGTCGGTGGGTTCAGATAGCCGCGGGTCTGGCCGTGAAAATGCAAAATGTCGTATTTCGCATTGACGATCACACACGGCGGGGTGTGGTCCTCCAGCAGCAGTTTCTCGAAGCGCTGGGCGAGATTGGTGGCGCCCAGCGCGTGGACTCCCCCTCGGGTGGCCACCATGACCTTGAGGGTCTGCGGCATGAGGGGGAATTCGACCGGACGCACCGCGTGCTTCGCCTGAAAGATTTTCCATTTCTTCTCGGTCAGCGCAAAGAGATCGACGAAATCGCCCACCGTTTCGGACGGGCCGAGCATCAGGTATCCCATCGGATTGAGCGTGTAATGAAACAGCGGCAAGATTTTGCGCTGCAAGGTGTTGGTCATATAGATCAGGAGGTTCCGGCACACGATCAGGTCTAATTTGGAAAAGGGCGGATCCTTGATCAGGTCCTGTTTGGCAAAGACCACCGTGTCCCGGATCGGCTGATTGATCCGATAATGAGCGCCCTCCTTCGTGAAAAAACGCGTCAGGCGCTGTGGCGACACGTCGGCGGCGATCGAGTCGGGATAAATTCCCTCGCGCGCGATGTCCAACGCATGGCGATCGATGTCGGTGGCAAAGATTTGTATTTTGAGATTCTTGGTCGACGTATCGACGATCTCCTCCCTCAGGAGCATGGCGAGGGAGTAGGCTTCCTCCCCGGTGGAGCACCCGGCGACCCAGACCCGTATCGGCGTCTCGGCCGACTGTCGCGCGACCAAGGGACGCACCACCTGCTCCCTGAGCGTCTCGAAGGCCTCGGGGTCCCGGAAAAAACTGGTCACCCCGATCAATAAATCTTTAAAGAGCGCGTCGATCTCGGGCTTGGTGTCGCGGAGGTACCGGATATAGTCGTCGATATGCTCGAGCTGGTGGACCGCCATCCGTCGTTCGATCCGGCGGCTGATCGTGTTGCGTTTGTACTGGCTGAAGTCGTGCCCGGTATGGGATCGCAGGAGGATGAAGATCTTGTCCAGCCGATCCGGTTCGGCGAGATCCGGCGCCTCCCGGTCTTTTCGCAGGGCCGCGGCCATGTAGGGATGACGAATATACTTCATGAGTTCCCGCGGCATCTGTTCCGGAGGGACCACATAGTCCACGCAGCCGGTGGCGATGGCGCTTTTCGGCATGCTGCTGAATTTGGCGGAGCCCTCGTCCTGGGCCATCGTCATTCCGCCGCTGCCCTTGACCGCCTTGATACCGAGGGCGCCGTCCGTTCCGGTGCCGGAGAGGACGATGCCGATCGCCTTCTCGCCTTTGTCTTCCGACAGGGAACGGAAAAAGACATCGATCGGCAATCGAAAGGTCTGCCGGGGGTCCGGGTCGAGGAGATGGAGCACGTCCTGTAACAGCGCCAGGTATTTGTGCGGCGGGATCACGTACACGCTGTTTGGCGTCACGCGCATCCCGTCCGCGACCTGGAGGACTTTCATCGCGGTCCGACGCGCGAGCAGATCGACCATAATGCTTTTGTGACCGGGGTCTAAATGTTGGACCACGACAAAGGCGAGCCCGGAGTCGGCGGGCATCTGACGAAAGAAGGCCTCCAGCGCCTCCAAACCGCCGGCCGAGGCCCCGATGCCGACAATGCCGAGCCCCTCCCATTCCGATCGCAATCCCGGTTCAATGGGAGCCCCGGTGGGAGGGCGGGGCCCTTTCCTAGCGGTGAGTCGTGATTTGGGGATTGCGGGCTTC
>JBDSOK010000293.1:0-8017 GCA_039914845.1 Nitrospiria bacterium
GGTCCTGGTGATCGGGGGCGTCATCCTGTTCCCCGCGCTCTATTATCTGTACCGGATCTTCAAGGGCGGGGTGATCATGGGCAAGCCCGGGCAGCGTCCGTCTTCCTCCGACCATCGAACCGGCTAATCGCTGAGCAGCCCCCGGGCGTGAAGGAACACGTCGCGCAGCATCGGCGCGGTGAGGCGGCCGGTCTGGGTGTTCTGCCGGCTGGGGTGATAGGAGGCCAGCAACGTGAGGCCGTCGGACAATTCGCGCGCCGCGCCGTGGCCGAACGCCGGCCGGGGAGCGGGAATCGCCAGCCCCGCCTCGCGCCGCGCCGCGAGATACGCATCGAATCCGATCTTCCCGAACGCAATCACCACGCGCGTGCGGTCCAGCAACGCCAATTCCCAGATCAGATACGGACGGCAGGCGACCAATTCCTCACGCGACGGTTTGTTATCCGGCGGCGCGCAGCGCACCGCCGCGGTGATGTACGCGTCGGAGAGCTGTAACCCATCATCGCAATGGACCGAGGTCGGCCGGTTCGCAAACCCGGCCTCATATAGTGCCCGCGCCAGCCACTCGCCGCTTGAATCGCCGGTAAACATCCGGCCGGTGCGATTGCCCCCATGCGCCGCCGGCGCCAGTCCCACAATGACCACCCGCGCCCGCGGGTCCCCAAACCCCGGCAGCGGCCGCCCCCAATACGTCTCGTCGCGATACTGCCGCCGCTTCTCCACCGCCACCCGCTCGCGATACGCCACCAGTCGCGGACAGCGAGCGCACGCGACGATCTCCTCGTGCAAACGATCCAACATGCGCCGCATTGTACGCCGACCATCCGTGAAACGTCCTAACATCCGCGAGCGAGCTACGAGTCATTCGGTTTGTGTCGTGTTTCGAGAATGCACCGAATGTTGTCCTCAGTGAATCACCAGTACTCACCCGCCTCCGAGGCATTTCTTGATGACCTGGTCGAGTTCCTCCGGGCCGATCGGTTTGCCGACGACTGTTGAGACGCCGGAGCCTGCGGCTTGGCGCTCGGCGTCTTGCACCGCGTAGCCGGTCAGCAGGATGATCGGCAGCTTCGGCCATCGGGAGCGGATCGATCGCGCCAGGTCGATTCCGCTCCGGTCGGGCATGTTCCAGTCGGTGATGATGAGGTCGAACGGTTCCTGTTCCAGCGCGTGCAGCGCCTCTTGGGCCGATCCGGCGGTGGTGACCTTGTAGCCCAAGATCTCGAAGATTTGCCGGTTGATATCGCGTTGGGCGTCGTCGTCGTCCACGAACAAGAGATGGGCCATCGATCATCCTGGGTCCGATCTAGGGATCAGATTGAGTCACGATAAGAGTTTTTTACGATGGGAGTCAAGAGCCCGACGGAGGGCGACGGGGTGCTTGCGCGGTGCCGGGCGATTGACTATGATGACGCATCGTTTCGACGGGCCGGACCATCCCATGCAGACATTGCTCAAAATCGACGGGTTGTCGGATCCTGAGGTGGACCGGGTGGCCGATGTGTTGAGGGAGGTGGCCGGGGTGCTTCACGTCGAGGTGTCGGCCGAGGAGGGGATGGCGTCGGTCTTGTATGACGTGCGCGCCGATGTGCCGGTCTTGGTGGCAGCGCTCAAGCAGGCGGGGTATGACGCGCGAGCTCTCTAAGCTGATCGGCGTCGCGGGCGGGCCGATCGATCTCCTGGACGGGTGTTCGCCGGTCACCCGGCGGCTGCTGCACGTCGTGCATGAATTGCTGGATGAGCCGCACCACGCCGTCGACGCCAAGCGGGTCCTGGCCCTGTATTGCACGCGCGATCTGGGGCTCGACCTCGACGACGTGGAGCGGGCGTGCGAAGACATCGGCGCGCATGTCCAGCGGGTCTATCCGCCGGGCACCGTCGGTGACGCGTACCGGACGCTGCTGCGGCTGGCGCAGCCCTGGCAGACGCGCTATCCGTTGATCGACGCCTCGGGCATGATCGGCGATCATCACGATGACGATCCGGGCGGTCCCGACCTGCTAAGCCTGCGCGTTTCGCGGGTCTCCCGCGCCGTCCTCCCGCTGGACCGCGCGCCGCTCCTGCCCATCGGCTTGTTGAACGGCCAGGTGGAGAGCGATGCGATCGTGCCGCCGCACAATCTCTCCGAACTCTGGACGGCGATGGAGCACATCCGCCAAACGCCCGACGAATCGCTCGACGATCTGCTGGAAGTCTTGCCCGGGCCCGATTTCCCGACCGGGGGGGTGATCTGGGGCGTGGAGCCGATTCGACAATTGTATGAAACGGGTTCCGCGGTCCTGGTGGTCCGCGCGTCGATCGAGGACGAGCTGCAAGGCTCCCGCACGCGCGTGGCGATCTCCAGTGTTCCGCCCGGCGTGTTGGTCCACACCGTCCTGTCCCAGATTCGTGACCTGGCCAGGCGCGGGCGCTTGCCGCTGATGCAAGTCGAAGATCTCTCGACCGAGACACGGGTCCGCCTGCTGATCGATGCGCCCCGGACCCTGTCCACCGCCGAGTTGAAGGCCGTCCTGTTTGACGAGACCGCGTGCCAGCGAATCTTGCCCTGTCGGCTGGCGTTTCACGAAGCCGGAGGCGCCGTGGCCCGGCCGCTCCGCGACTGGTTGGCGGAGGCCAATAGGCGCTGCACCCCGGCGTGGCGTCCCAAAGACGGCCCGATTCTCGAACGGGTGCCGACGCTCCGCGAGATTTTGGAACGGGGCGGATATGAAAGTCCGCTCTTCGACGTGGGGGATCAACGGCGGACCAAAATTCTCACCGGAGCATAGGACGTCCATGGTGGAGATAGAGGATCTGGTCAAGGGAATCGTCGAGCAGCGGCTGCCGCTCGATCTCTTATTCGACGGGACCGGGGAGGGCGGCACCGGGCGTCTGCTGGGCGTTCGACGGGTGGACGATGCCGACGGGCTCGCCATCGAGGTGACGTCGGAAGACGCGCCGCGGGAGGCCTCGGTCGTGCGCGTCCGGATGATGTACGATCGTCTACTCTACGAATTCGCGGTGCTGATCGTGCGGCGGGTCAACGATCCCCATCCGGTCCTCCTCACGCGCTACCCGTCGGAGGTGCATACCGTCGAGCGCCGTCAGCACCAGCGGATCGGCCCCTTGCCCGCCATGCGGCTCCGGGCGGCCCTGACCGTTTCGGGCGAGTGGATTCCCGTCGAACTGCACAACGTGAGCGAAGGCGGCGCGGCGTTTTCGTCCCCGGCCGTCGGCACGTTTGCGGTGGGACATACGGTGGCCCGGCTCGAACTGACCCTGGACGACGGCCCCCCGCTGGTGACGTCGGGAACCGTCCGCAACGTCTACACCATTCGCTATCCCCGGGAAGTCGGCCCGGTCTACGGCATACAATGGGGCCGCCTGACCAACGAAGAACGCACCCGCCTGCAGCGCGCAATCGCCACCCCCCACCGTCCGTAATATTTAATGGTCTCGCGAGGAGAAACTCCGAGCGAGGAGCCTGTTCAGGAGTGGTCAGATGCAAGGCGGAGCGGCAGCTTTGCCCCGGAGCGTACTGGGTCGTACGTGAGGAGCAAAGCTGCCGCGACAACGCAGCTCTAGCGTGACGGACGAATGCTGCTTCCCGAGATGGCCGCTCATGGACAGGCTCTATGGACAGGCTCTATGTGACGAGATAGACCGCATCATGCTCCCGCGCATGCGCCCCCACCTTCAGCCCCACCGCTTGACCGGGCGCCGCGCCGGGCGCCGGTTGATGATCCACCTCGATGGATTCCACCGTCTGATAGAAATCGCTGGTATGCCCTTTGATGTGAATCCGGTCTCCGATGCGCAGCGGCTGATCGGTGAGGGAGATAACGGCCACGCTGAGGTGGGAATAATAATGCGTGACGACGCCGACCTTCAGCTCGTTGGCCGGGACCGCGGGTGGGGCAATGACCACCGGGGGGGAAGGCCGGAGCGGCGCGAGCGGTCTGGCCGCTTTGGGACGAGCCGTTGCGGCCCGGGTGGTGGTGCGCGAAACGGCCGGTTTTTTGGCGGTCGTGTTCTTCGCAGCGGATTTCTTGGCCGGAGCTTTTTTTGCGGTGACTTTCTTGGCGGTGACTTTCTTGGCCGTGATCTTTTTGGCTGTGATCTTTTTGGCCGGAGATTTCTTCGCCGTGGGTTTTCGAGTCGAGGCGACCTTGCCGCGCGCGCTCGCCTTGGACGCGGTCTTTCGCTTGGCGGCGGTGCGGCCGGCAGTGGATTTCTTGGCAGGTTTCCGTTTCGGCGCTTGACGTGAGGTCTTCATCGACCGATCCCCCTTTTCGAGCGTAGCTCCCCCGTTACGACGATGCCCCGCGCTGATCGAGGGGCACATACTCGCGATTGTGGAATCCTTCGTAGATTTCGGTCGGCCGGAAGATGTGGTTGTCCTGGATCTGTTCCATCCAATGGGCCAGCCAGCCCGCGACCCGGGCCATGGCAAAGACCGGCGTGAAGAAATCGGGTTCGATCCCCATTTTCTGGTAGACGATCCCCGAATAGAAATCGACATTGGGGTACACGCCCTTGGGCGCCAGCAGGGTGAGCGCCTCGCGTTCCACCGCCTCGGCGACCTCATAGAGCGGCGATTTGCCGAATCGCGCAAACAGCTCCTGAGCCAGGGATTGGAGGATCACCGCGCGGGGGTCCTTCACCTTATACTCGCGGTGCCCCAGCCCCATGACCTTCCCGCCGGATCCCAGTTGACGTTCCATATAGGCGCGCGCCTTGGCCGGCTCGCCGATTTCCCGGAGCATCAGCAGCACTTCTTCGTTGGCGCCGCCGTGCAACGGACCCATCAGGGTGCCGATCGCGGAGGAGACCACGGTATAGGCGTCGGCCAGGGTCGAGGCGGTCACCAACCCGCTGAAGGTTGAGGCGTTCATCGTGTGCTCGGCGTGGAGAATCAAACACGTGTCCAGCACTTTGGCGATGAGCGGGTCCGGCGCCTTGCCGGTGAGCATGTAGAGGAAGTTGGCGGCGTGATCGAGATCCTCGACCGGCGGAATCGGGTTGTCGCCGCGCCGCATGCGGGTGTAGGCCGCCACGATCGTCGGGAGCTTCGCGATCAGCCGGACGACCGAGCGGTATTGAACCTCCGGATCCCGCACGTTCTTGGCGGGGTAGAACATCCCGAGCGCGGCCACCGCCGCCTGGAGCGCGTCCATCGGATGGCCGCCTTCGGGCAGGCATTTCATGAGATCGGTGATCCGAAACTTGATCTGGCGGTGGGCGACGAGGTCGGCGCTGAACCGCTTCAACTCGTTCGGCGACGGCAGATCGCCGAAGATCAAGAGATAGGCGGTTTCCACGAAGGTGCCGCGTTGCGCGAGCGCTTCCAGTCGAACGCCCCGATACTCCAGCAGACCTTTCTGCCCGTCGAGGTAGCTGATCTTGGAGCGCGCGGCGGGAACGCCGGCCAGGCCGGGCGAGTACTCAACCATTTACGATTCCTCGAAGTAAGCCGTCTCGGTATCCCCTCTCGAAATCGGGATCATTCTAGGAGACGACTCCGGCGATGTCAACCGTATCAGGCCTCTCTCAGGAGGGAGAGGAACGCTTCGCCATACTGCGCCAATTTTTTCGGCCCCACCCCGCTGATCGCCAGCAGATCGGAATCGGTCAGCGGACGTTGTTCCACCATTTGGATCAGCACCGCGTCGGAGCAGACCAGATAGGCGGGAATGCCTTTGGCGTCCGCCAATTGTTTGCGCAGCGATTTGAGGCGGGCAAAGAGGCCGTCGTCCGTGGACCGCGCCGCTTCCTTCCGGCGCGGTGCGCGCCGCTCGGTCGTCGCCGTCCGCGCCGCCGCGGACGGGGCGGCCGCCAAGAGATCGACCCCCAGGCACACGTCGCACGAGCTGCCGCAGGGCGCGATGGTCTCGCCGAGATACGCCACCAGGCTCTTGTGTCGGCAGGTGCGGCGGTCGGCCCAGGCGAACATGTCCCGTGTCTGCTCGCGGGCGCGCTGCTTGATCGCGGGATTCTCGAAGCCTTCCAGGAACCGCTCGTAGCTGATGACTTCGGACCAGGAATAGAACAGAACACAATCGCTGGCGACCCCGTCGCGGCCGGCCCGGCCGATCTCCTGATAGTAGCCCTCCAGGCTCTTGGGCAGATCGCGATGAATGACGTAGCGGATATTGGGCTTGTCGATGCCCATCCCGAAGGCGACCGTCGCCACCACGACCTCGACGTCGTCCTTGCGGAACGCGTCCTGGACGCGGCTGCGTTCCGGCGAGTCCATCCCGGCGTGGTAGGGGAGCGCCCGCACGCCGTGATCGCGCAGATACTCGGCGGTGGCTTCCACGCTCTTGCGGCTGAGGCAGTAGACGATGCCGCTCTGATCCCCGCGGTCGCGGATGAGGCGGAGGATGTCGCCGCGGGTATTGCGTCCGTCGCCTTTCTTATAGACGTGCAGGCCCAGATTCGCGCGGAAGAAAGAGCCGCGCAGCCGGAGCGGATCGACCATGCCGAGTTGCGCAACGATGTCGGACGCCACCTCTTCCGTCGCGGTGGCGGTCAAGGCCAGGACGGGGACGCCGCCGAGCCAGGATTTGAGCCCGGACAGGTTGCGATAGGCGGGGCGGAAATCATGCCCCCATTGGCTGATGCAATGCGCCTCATCGACCGCAATCAGCCGGATGTCGCAGGTCCCCAGCACGTCGCGCAGGGAGGCTTCGATGCCTTCGGGGGCGGCGTAGACCAATTCATAGCGTCCCGCCCGCAAGGCCATGATGCGCTCGCGGCGATCCTCCGGCGACAGGCTGGTATTGATGAACGTGGCGCGGATGCCGAATTCGGTCAGCGCATCGACCTGATCCTTCATCAACGCGATCAAGGGCGACACCACCAGCGTGGTCCCGCCTAAAATCCGCGCCGGAATCTGATACGTGAGGGACTTGCCGGCCCCGGTGGGCATCACGCCGATGCAGTCGCGCCCACTCAGCACGGCCTCGATGATGGCCTCTTGCCCGGTCCGAAACTCGGCATAGCCGAACGTGGAGCGCAGCACCTCCCGCGGGGTGGGGCCTCCCGCGCTCTCCGGCGCCGGAGTGAGGCCGTCGGCGACCGATTTCAGCAACGCGATGGTGCGGGGATCGAAGAGGTCGGGGCGATGTCGATAGGCTTCGCGCAGACGATCCAGTTGCAGACGGCACGCCTTGCGTTCTTCGCCGCGGCCGGCTCCGGACGCCGCGAGGGCAAGACGCTGCACCTCGCGCTGGAGATCCGTTGGGGTGAGGGAAGGGATCATTGGGAAGGCGCGAGTATAGCGAAGGCGTGGGGCAATAGCAACGAGGGCGATCGCCCTCGTTGCGCTTTTGGGGAAGTTTTCAGGTATGATGGTCCCCGTATCTCCGAGTGAGGTGACATTGACGACTGAAACGTTGATAAATCCCGTCAACCTGAACGGCCGCACCGCCCGCGTGTTTCGCGTGGTTTTGATCAAGCCCTCGCATTACGACGACGACGGCTACGTGATTCGGTGGCTGCGGTCCTGCATCCCCAGTAATACGCTCGCCTGTCTGTACACCATTACCGAAGCGGTGGGAACGTCCCAACGGCTGGGGGACGGCGTGAAGCTGGTCATCGACGTCTACGACGAGACCAACCAGCGCATTCCGGTCGCCAAGATCGTCAAGCAGTTCACCGCCCCCGGCGCGGCCGGGGTGGTCTGTCTGGCCGGCGTGCAAACCAATCAATATCCCCGGGCGGTGGACCTGGCGCGCGAATTTCGCGCCGCGGGCGTGTCCACCTTGATCGGCGGTTTTCACGTCAGCGGCTGCCTCTCGATGCTGGAGACGGTGCCGGCCGATCTTCAGGCCGCGATGGACCTGGGCATCACGTTGGTTGCGGGCGAAGTGGAGGATCGCTGGGGGGACGTGCTTGAGGACGCGCTGCACGGCCGCTTGAAGCCGCTCTACAATTACCTCGACGAGTTGCCGTCGCTGCAGGGTCAGGCGATGCCGATCCTGCCGCCGGACGTCATCTCGCGCTACGTCGGCAACCTCACCACGTTCGACGCCGG
>JBDSOK010000294.1:0-5641 GCA_039914845.1 Nitrospiria bacterium
GTCAGCTGTGAGCTGATGACTCATCCGGAGGATGACCATGCGTCGGGCGTTAATCAGTGTGTCCAATAAAGAGGGCGTCGCCGAGGCGGCGAAGGGGCTGCTCGGTTTGGGATTCGAATTGATCTCCACCGGCGGCACGGCCAAGCTGCTGCGGGAGCGGCAGATTCCGGTGCGCGACATTTCGGAGATCACCGGCTTTCCCGAGATGCTGGACGGGCGGGTCAAGACCCTCCATCCCAAGGTGCACGGAGGCCTCTTGGGCCGCCGGCGGCTGCCCGAGCACGTCGAGCAAATGCGGCGTCACGGGATCGAGCCGATCGACGTGGTGATCGTCAACCTGTATCCCTTCGAGGCGACGATCAACAAGCCGGGGTGCACGTTCGACGACGCGATCGAGAACATCGACATCGGCGGGCCGTCGATGCTGCGGTCGGCGGCCAAGAATTTCGAGGAGGTGGCGGTGGTGGTGGATCCCGCCGATTACCCGCGACTGCTCGATGAACTCGCGAAGCCCGAGGGTCTGAGCCGCGAGACGCGGCTGATGTTCGCGCGCAAGGTCTTCGCGCACACCTCGAAATACGACGGGTTGATCGCGTCCTACCTGGAACGACAGGCCCCCGCGCCTGCCGCGTCCGGCGAGGCGGGCGCGCGCTTCCCCGACACGCTGAGCCTGCGCTTTGAGAAAGTGCAGAACCTGCGGTACGGGGAGAACCCGCACCAACAGGCCGCGTTCTACCGCGATCCGTCGGTGACCGAAGCCTGTCTGGCCCGCGCGCGGCAGCTTCACGGCAAGGAGATGTCCTACAATAATTTTCTGGACGCGCATGCCGCGCTCGAGCTGGTGAAGGAGTTCGACGGGA
Organism: Nitrospiria bacterium; assembly: GCA_039914845.1. GTDB lineage: Bacteria > Nitrospirota > Nitrospiria > 2-01-FULL-66-17 > 2-01-FULL-66-17 > 2-01-FULL-66-17. The sequence continues at coordinate 861 of JBDSOK010000294.1, forward strand.
CCGCGGTGGTGATCGTCAAGCACAATAATCCCTGCGGCGTGGCGCTGGGCGCCTCGCCCGCCGAGGCCTACCGCAAGGCGCGCGAGGGCGATCCCATTTCGGCGTTCGGCGGCGTGGCGGCGTTCAACCGGCCGGTGGACGCGGCGACGGCGAAGGAAATCGGTTCCACCTTCATGGAAGTGATCGTGGCGCCGGGGTTCGAGCCCGAGGCGGTAGAGGAGCTGGGCCGCAAGAAGGCGTTGCGGTTGCTGGACGTGGGGCCGTTGGGAACGGGCTCCGTCGAAGCCATGGATCTGCGCAAAGTGGTCGGCGGTCTGCTCTATCAGGACCGCGACCTGGGGGCCATTGCGGATGTGCGCGCGTTGCGGGTCGTCTCCCGACGTCCGCCGACCGATGAGGAGTATCAGGCGTTGGCGTTTACCTGGAAGGTCGCCAAGCACACCAAGTCCAACGCCATCGTCTACGGGCGCGCCGACCGGACGGTCGGGGTGGGCGCGGGGCAGATGAGCCGGGTGGATTCGGTGAAGCTCGGCGCGATGAAAGCGGTCTTGCCGCTCGGCGGCACGGCGATCGCCTCCGACGCGTTCTTCCCATTCCCTGACGGCATCCACGAGGCCGCCAAGGCGGGCGTGACCGCCGTGATCCAGCCCGGCGGTTCGGTGAAAGACGACGAGGTGATTGCCGCGGCGAACGAGCACGATATGGCGATGATCCTCACGGGGATGAGGCATTTTAGACATTGATGAGGGCGGAAGCGTTGTCGGTTATCGGTTGTTCGTTATTCGGCTGGCCTAAGAACCGATAACGGACAACGAACAACGTCTGAACATGAAGATCTTAGTCATCGGCGGCGGGGGGCGGGAGCATGCGCTGGTTTGGAAGCTTGCGCAGAGCCCGCGCGTGTCGAAGATCTTTTGCGCGCCGGGCAACGGCGGGATTGCGCAGGTGGCGACGTGCCTGCCGGTTGCGGCCGATGACGTGGACGGGCTGCTGGCGGCGGCCGTGCGGGAGGCGATCGATCTGACGATCGTCGGGCCCGAGGTGTCGCTGGCGGCGGGCGTGGTGGATCGGTTTCTCGCGGCCGGACGGCCGATCGTGGGCCCGACTCGCGCGGCGGCGCAATTGGAGACCAGCAAGGCCTTCGCGAAAGCCTTCATGCAACGCCACGGGATCCCCACCGCCCGGTCGGTCACCGTGCGGTCGCTCGCCGAGGGCTTGGCGGTCCTGGACCTGCATCCCCTGCCGGTGGTCGTCAAGGCCGACGGCCTGGCGGCGGGCAAGGGCGTGGTGGTGACCGCGGACCGGGGAGAGGCCCGCGAGGCGCTGCGCGCGATGATGGAGCGCCGCGCCTTCGGATCGGCCGGCGAGACGGTGGTGATCGAGGAATGCCTCATCGGGATCGAGGCGACGTGTATGGCCTTCACCGACGGGACGTCGTGCGCGTTGATGCCGGCGGCGCAGGATCACAAACGCGCCGAGGACGGCGACCGCGGACCCAATACCGGCGGGATGGGCGCCTATGCGCCCGCCCCGGCGGTGACCGATGAGATGCTGACGATGGTCCGGGAACGGGTGCTGGCCCCCGCGCTGGCGGGCATGGCCGCCGAAGGGCATCCGTATCGCGGCATTCTCTACGCCGGTTTGATGCTGACCTCCGCGGGGCCCAGGGTCCTGGAATTCAATTGCCGGTTCGGCGATCCCGAGACCCAGGTGGTGCTGCCCCTCTTGGAGAGCGATCTGGTCGAGGTCTTCGAGGCCCTGCCGGCGGGGCGATTGGCCGCCTGCGACATCCGATGGCGGGCCGCCTCGGCGGTCTGCGTGGTGATGACCGCCAAGGGATATCCCGGCGAGTATCACGCGGGCGATCCGATCTCGGGCCTCGGTGGGGGCGCGGGGCGGGAGCCGCAGGACGCCACGGTCTTCCACGCCGGCACCGCCCGCGAGGGCGGGCGCGTCGTGACGGCGGGGGGCCGCGTGCTCGGCGTGACCGGCGTCGGCGAGACGTTGGCCGTCGCACGGGAACGGGCCTACACGGGTGTGCGCGGCATTGCATTCGCGGGCGCGACATATAGATCCGACATCGCATCGCGCCCGTGAGCCTGTCCATGATGAGCCATCTGCCGCGTTGTCGCTGCGCTTCCGGTGCTCACGTACGAGACAGTACGCTCCGCTCCGGTGAATGCCAACGGCGATGTCCCAACCGGAGCGCCTTGCATCTGACTCATCCTGAACAGGCTCCAAAACCTGACACGATTTGGAAACGTGCCTAGTGCCGGCGCGCTTTGTGCCCGCCCGATGGGCCACTATTCTTCCCCTCCTTCCGTTCTTCGTGGTCGCCGGGCTGTTGTCGGCGGGGCTGATCGGGGCGCTGACCCTGCTGGACCCGTTGTTTCGGGAGGCGATCGTCCCCTGGCGCTCGCCCGAGTTGATCGCCGTCATGCGATGGATCACACGGTTGGGAGAGGGGTGGTTGCTCGGAATAGTCGCCGTCGCCGTCGCCGCGGCGGGGTATTGGTCGGGGCGTCGCGCGCTCGTCCGGACCGGCTGGACCGGTCTGGTCGCGTTGATCGCGTCGGGATTGGCGACACGGGTGTTCAAGATCGGGTTGGGCCGGCCGCGGCCGGGGCTTGTGGATCGGGGGATGTTGGAATGGGGACCGTCGTTGGCGGCGGCGCAGAATTCATTTCCCTCCGGGCACGCGACCGCGGCCTTCGCGCTCGCGACGGTGGCGGCCGCCGCCGCGCCCGGTTGGGGAATCGTGTTCTACGCCCTCGCGACACTCGTTGCCGTCTCGCGCGTGGTCTTGGATGCGCACTTTGTCGCGGACGTGGTGGCCGGCGGATTGATCGGCTGGGCCGTCGCGCGTGCGGCGGTCGCGATGGCGCGCCCCCGTCTCGACGCCGGGCCGAAGGCGGACACCGCGCATGACGCGTGAGCGGTGGGCCGCGATCGGGCTCGTGTTCGGCGCCATCCTCCTGTTCTTTACCGGCTTGGGGAACCTGCCGCTCTTCGACGTCGACGAGGCGGTCTTTGCCGAAGCCACGCGGGAAATGCTCGTAACCGGCGACTGGATTACGCCGCAATACAACGGGGCCGACCGGTTCGACAAACCGATTCTGTTTTACTGGCTGATGGCGGGCGCGTTCGCCGTGTTCGGAGTGGGCGAGTGGGCGGCCCGATTCTGGTCGGCGGCCTTGGGCACGGCGCTGGTGGCGGGCATCATGCTCTTCGGCTGGCGGCGGGTGTCTCCCCGCGCCGGGTTGCTCTGCGGCCTAGTAGCGGCCACCTCGCTTGAGATCGTCGTCCTCGCCCATTCGGCGATCACCGATATGACGCTGATCGTGTTCATCACTCTCGGGTTGCTCGCCTTCTACGTGGCCGTCCAGGCCCCCACCGCGTCCGTCGCCGTGCGCGGCGGGATGCTGGGCGCCGCCGCCCTGGGCCTTGCGGTGCTGACCAAGGGGCCGGTGGGCGTGGTCCTGCCCGGCCTGATCCTCATGGCGTTTCTCCTCGTGCGCGGCGGAACGTCCGAGAGCCTGCGTCGGCTGCCGTGGTGGCGCATGGCGGCGATCTTTATTCTGATCGTCGCGCCCTGGTATGCCCTGGAACTGCACGCGCGGGGCTGGGCGTTCGTCGAAGGCTTCTTTCTCAAACACAATGTCCGCCGGTTTACCGGGGTGATCTCCGGGCATTCCGGACCGGTGTATTACTACCTCTTCGTGGTGGCGATCGGGTTCTTTCCCTGGAGCGCCGTGCTGCCGCCGGCGATCCGGTGGGCGTGGCCGTCGGGTTGGCGCGGGCTGCGACGGCCCACCGATCGCGAAGCGCTCGGGCTCTTTCTCCTGGTCTGGGTCGGTGTGGTCTTCGTGTTCTTTTCGCTGGCCGGCACCAAGCTGCCGAATTACGTGGCGTCGCTCTTTCCGCCGCTGGCGATGCTCACCGGCCTCTGGGCCGATCGCTGGGTGGCGGGGGCGCCGGGAGCCGAGCGCGGAGTCCGCGCGGGGCTCTTCGTGCTGACGGCGGTCGCCGTCCTGCTGGCGGCGGCGCTGGCCGGGGTGCCGTGGTGGCTGGAGTGGGCGCGGGGGCGATTCCCCCACATCGCGTATTTGCAGCAACCGATCGACGTGGGATGGGGCCCGGCGGGACTGGCCGCCGTGTTTGCCGTCGGCGCGGTCGTCGGCGGCGGGTTGATGGCCGTGGGGCGGCGCGCCGCGGCGCTGGGGGCCATCGCGCTCACCACCGCGGGCGCGGTCGCCGTGCTGCTGTCCGCGGTGGCGCCGGCGGCGGCGGAGATCATGCAGATTCCGTTACGCGATCTCTCGATCCGCGCGGCGCGGGAGGCGGGCCCCGACGGCGCGATCGTCGTCTATGGGTTGAACAAGCCCAGCGTGGTCTTCTACGCGCGGCGGCTGGTGACGGTCATCGGGGAGAACCGCCCCGACGAGCTGGCCGAGGTGTTGCGTCAGGATCGAACGTGGATCGTCGTCACCCGCGCCTCGGCCATGGCGCGGCTCGCGACGACGGCGACGCTGCACGTCATCGAGAGCCGAGGGGGGTACACCCTCGCCTCCAACCGCCCGATCGACGCGGGAGAAGGGAAGGCTCATGAAGCCGCAGACGACGAGCGTGGTTGAGGGCGCGCAGGTGCCGTTGTCCATCGTCATCCCGCTGTTCAACGAAGTCGAGAATCTCGACGCGTTGAGCGAGCGCGTCTTCGGCGCGATCACGCGGTTCGGGCTCGACGCCGAGGTGCTCTACGTGGACGACGGCAGTCGCGACGC
>JBDSOK010000014.1:0-4821 GCA_039914845.1 Nitrospiria bacterium
CTACCTCTCGCCCGGTACCCACGGCGATTTCGATCTCCTGTCCTACGGCGGCGACGGCGAGCGGAGTGGGGAGGGCAAGGACGCCGATCTGGAGAACTGGGATCTGAAATGACCCGGCGGGAAGGGCGAGTGACGTCCCGGCGGTTGCCCGCCGGCCCGCGCGGCTTTACGCTCCTCGAAATCGTCATCGTGGTGTTTATTCTGGGATTGGTGGCGCTGGTGGTCGCCCCGCGACTCCATCGCTTCACCGGCGGAGACGCGCGATCGGCGGCGCGCGAATTGGCGGGGCTGGTGGACGGGCTGGTCCAGGAGGCGGTGGCGTCGCATACGATCTACCGGTTGAATTACGACGTCGATGCGGAGGTGTTCTGGGTGACGGCATTGACCCAGACCGGCGGGGTATTGGAGGAAGGCCCCCCGCGCCCCAAACGCGCCTTGCCGGCCGACGTGCGCTTTGCAGACGTGATGACGCCGCACCAGGGAGTCGTCACGCAGGGCAAGGCGTTCACCCAATTTTTCCCGTCGGGCCGGGTGACCAGGACCACGATCCATCTCAAAGAGAATGAACGGAACGACTCCACGCTCATGATCAACCCCATCACCGGGCGGGTGACCGTGCTCGACGGCTACCAGGAAGGCCGGAGCCTTTGATGACCGGCGCCCCGGCCCGGAGCGGCGGACTCAACCATCGGCGGGCCGACCGGACATCTGGCTTTACGCTGCTGGAAATCATGGTGGCGCTGGCGATCATCGCGGTGGCGTTCGTGGCGCTCTTGGGCTTGCGCAACCGTGATATCGTTCTGCACGAGTATGCTCGCGCCCTCATCGCAGCCACCGCCCTGGCTCAGCAGCGCATGGCGGATACGATCGTGGGCCCGTTTCCCGAGGTCGGTCAAACCGAGGGGACGTTCGATGAGGCGCACGCCCGATTCGCCTGGCGCCAAGAGGTGAACGTCACCCCCTTCGATTTTGTCCGTGAAGTGCGCGTCACGGTGCGGTGGAACGCGCCTCACGACGAACAGGTCGAACTCGTCAGGTATGTGTTTCAACGGGGCAAGACGGCGGTCGGGTCGGGATGAGCGGCGGAGCGGAAAATAGACGTCGCCATGCGTACGGAAAGAGGCCACGAACTCCTTCTGCGCCGTCGGCGCAGGGCGCCTTTACGCTGGTCGAAGTCGTGGTGGCCATCGGGTTGCTGGCGGTGGTCATGACCCTGGTGTACGGCGCGTTTGCCCGCAGTCTGGACATCACGAGGGAGACCGCGGATGCGACGCAGCGCGTGCGGCAGATTCAGTTGATTACGGAGCGGTTGGTGGATGAATTGTCCGCGGCCTATTGGTTTCCCCCATCGACGGCGCAGCCCGCGAAAGAGGCCCGCGGCCGATTCGTGGGCCGGAAGGACACCGCGCCGGATTCCGACGCGCGCCGCGATCTTCTGACGTGGACCACGTTTGCCCACCGCCGCTATGTGGCCGATCAACCCGAATCCGACGTCTCCGAGGTCGCCTACCGGTTGGAATTCGACGCCGACCGGGCCGCCGGGCGTTTGGTGCGCGAGGAACGGATCAATCCCCTGGCCGATGGGGCGTGGGCCGTCGAGATCGATGAGGTGGCGACGGACGTGACCGACTTTCACTTGCGGTATCTTTCGGGTGGTGACTGGGCGGAGGAGTGGGACGCGGGGGAACGCAAGCGCTTGCCGGATGCGGTGGAGGTGACGGTCGGGCTGGCCGGCGTGGGCGCCGCGCCGCCGGATCGGCTCCGGACGATCGTGCCCCTTCCGCTCGCCCAGTGATCCGCGATCGGCGTCGTGATGGGTGAGGAGCGGCGCGTGCGCCGGCGGGTGGTGGCGGGCTATGCCCTCTTCGTCGTGGCGGCGACGATGGCCTTTGTCGCGTTGTGGTTTCCCTATGACCGCTTGCAGGCCGTGCTCTTGGCCGAACTCTCGCGACAAACGCACGCGCGGCTGACCGTCGAGTCGGGAGGCTTCGTGTTTCCGGCGGGTGTCGGGTGGCGCGGCTTGCGGATTCATCCGCTCGATGGGCCGCCCGGCGAGGTGGTCATCGACGTGCTCGGGGTTCGGGTGGCGTTGCTGCCGCTCATTTGGCATGTGATCGATGCCGACGTGACCTGGGAGGCCTATGGCGGGCGGGCGCGAGGGAGCTGGGTCTTGCGCCGGGACGCGAACGGCACGCGCTCCGAAGTCGATCAGATCGGCCAGGGCTTCGACTTGTCGCGGCTGCCGATGATGCCGGCCGGGAATTGGCGCGGCGTGATCCGCGTCGATCTGAACGGCCAGTGGACGAATCAGGCGTGGTGGACCGGGGATGGATCGGGATCGATCGAGGTGGCGGACCTGCAAGCGGATGGACTTTCGGTGGGAGGGTTTCCGGTGAACGGCATCGTCTTCGATACAGTGTCCGGCCAGGTCCGGTTGAAGGGCGGGACCCTGACGCTTCAGCGTCTGGCGGCGCGCGGCGCGCTGGGCGCCGTGTCGGGAAGCGGCACCGTGCTGATACGGATGCCGTGGACGGAAAGCGTGGTGAACCTCGCCCTCGCGCTCAGCCCGGCGCCCGGCGCCTCGGCGAAGGCGCCGTGGTTGGCGCTGGCGGGAACCGGCAGCCCGATTGCGGTGCAGATCACGGGCCGCGCGGCCAAACCGGACATCACCCTCAACGGCTTGCGGCTGCCGTAACCGATGCGCGCCGCGGGTTTCGACATGGGGCATGGGACGATAAGGCTCGCCGTGGTCAATGGGGGGCTCAAAGGTTTCAAGCTGGAGTTCGCGGCCGCGCGGATCGCCGCCGGCGACGCCGATCGCCTCGCGGCGATTCGACATCTCACGCACGAGGCCCACGCGGGCGCCTATCCCTCGGCGATCGAGATTCCCGTTCACCTGGTTTCCGCGCGGACGGTCACGCTCCCCTTTACCGACCGGGCCAAGCTTGCGGCGGTCCTGCCGTTCGAATTGGAGGGGCAATTACCGTTTGAGTTGGACGAGGTGGTGGTCGATGGCGTGCCGGTCTCCCACGCGGCCGATCACACCCGGGTGCTGGCCGCGGCCGTGCCGAAGGCGACACTACAGACCCGTCTCGACGAGGCGGGCCGCGCGGGTCTCGATCCTCGCGTCGTCACGGTGGACGCGGCTGCCTTGGCGGCCGCGGCGGCGGTCTGGTTGGCGGCCCATCAGTATCTGGTCTTGGTCCACGTCGATACCCGCTCGATCTCGGTGGCGCTGATTGAGCAGGGTCGCCTGCGGGGCATGCGGGGGCTTGCCTGGGAAGGCGAGAACGCGATGGATGAGGTGGGGCGCCGTCTCGGGTTGGATCCCGATGAGGCGCTCACCGCCGCCGCCCACGGCGGGACGGGGTCTGACGGCGCGGCCATCGCGGCGGCCGTCGCCCCGGAACTGGAGCCGGTCTTCGATGAGCTGCGACGCACCCTTCGTGCCGACGCCCTCGAATCGGGCCTGCCGGTGGAGGCCGTGGCGATCAGCGGGCAATGGTCCACCGTGGCGGAGGTCGGGGATCTCTTTGCGGGCGCCTTGGGTCTTGCCCGCTGCGAGTGGCCGGCACTTCCCGTCGCGGGCCGCACCGTGTCGCTGGCGCCCTGGGCGCTCGCCGCGGGCCTGGCGGTGACCGCCGTCGCGCGGGATCGCCTGGACTTTCGTCGGGGGGCGTTTGCTTACGGCCGCGAGCGGGCGGGTATTCGGCGGCGGCTGATCTCGGTCGGGTTGCTGTCGATTTTCGTGCTCATGGCCGGGGCGGTCGATCTGGGAGTCCGGTTGATGACGAAAGAGCGCCGATACGCCGATGTCCAGACGCGCGTGCGCTCGGTGTTTCACGAGGTGCTGCCGGGGGCGCCGGCGATCAGCGAGCCCGATCAGCTCGGGACCGCCATTGCCGCATTGACGAAACAGCGCGCGTTTCTGGGCGGCGGCCTCGGCGTCCTCGATGTCCTGCTGGCCATGACCGACGCCATCCCGAAAGAGAGCGGCATCGCGGTCTCGGACCTGGTGATCGATCACGACAAGGTCCGGATCGAGGCCGAGACGAATTCCTTCGATTGGGTCAACCGGATCGAGAGCGCGCTCGCCAAATCTCCCATGGTGCAGGCGATCACGGTCAGCGATGCCAAGACCACGGCCGACCAATCTAAGATTCGATTTTTGATGACCATCACGTTGAAGGAGGGCCTATGAGGGATCGGGTGCTTGCGTGGTGGCGCGAGCGCAGCGATCGCGAGCACCTCGTGCTGGGTGGGGGCGCCGCGATCTTGGCGGCTCTCCTGGGCTATTTTCTGGTCCTCGATCCGGTCCTGGCCCGTCACGCGCGGCTCGATCGGTTGGTCGTCCAGCGGCAGGCCGACCTCGATCGCGTGATCCGCTTGGGCGCCGAGTACCGGGAGGCCGCGGACCGGGTCGCGGCGCTGGACCGCCGCGTCGCGCAACCGGGCGGGTTTTCGTTGCTGTCGTTTTTGGAGCAGACCGCCGCGGCCCAGCAGATGCGCGGTCGGCTCGCCTCCATCCGGCCCCAGCCGAGCCAGACGCTCCATCCCTATCGCGAGCTGAGCGCGGAGGTGAAGCTGGAGAGCATCACGCTGCCCCAGATCGTGGCGTACTTTCAGGCCCTCGATCGGGCGCCGCAACGTCTCCGTGTGAAATACCTCCGCTTGAAAACGCGTTACGCCGATCCCAAGCTGCTGGACGGATCCTTCCTTGTGTCGACGTACGAGCGCGTTTCGTAAGCGGCGGGAGGCGGGGGGCGGGCAGGACGGCATGGCGCTCGTCCTCACGTTGCTGGTGCTCGTGCTGCTGGTGAC
>JBDSOK010000116.1:0-2879 GCA_039914845.1 Nitrospiria bacterium
TTCGAGCGTCATCTTGGCGTAGCGTGAGCTCTTTGCGCACTCACTATCCGCCAGTCGTTGCGCTTCTTGTGCGTCCATCATTTGCGATTCCACGATCACTTGTCGGGGGGTTGAACTGATTACGGACGTTCCACACCCGCTCACGGTGACGCCAAGAAGAACAATGAGGAGGGAACGCGACATGAGATTCATACTGTCTCCATATTGAGTTGTTCTCCTTAACAAGGGGCTGGTGTGGCCTGTGGTGCTATGCTAATTCAAATTTATACGTGCAGAGGCAGGGAAACGCAACGGTGATACACGGCGAGCAACACGGTGAGGCTTCGCGCACGATGTCAGGCTGTACCAATGTCGGAGTCCTCATCGAGCACCCAGCGTTGCGGTTTGATCGTTCCCCTCCTACAATACGCCTCCCTGCGAGGCCCCCATGCCCTTCTCGATTCGTCCCTACCGTCGCTTCCCCGTGCACTGCGCCGTCACCTACCACGCTGGTCCATTCCAGGGCCAGGGCACGGTGTGGAATTTTTCTTGTGCCGGCTGGCGACTCGAAGCAGGCTGAGTTCTCTGCAGAACGGATGGTTTCCAATGTTCAACAAACTGTCTAGAAATTAAGTTGGGCAGTACGGTCCCTCACTCGAATGGACCCTTTGAGTATAGAGAAAGAGACCGGAAGTCTTTGCTGGCCGTTTGGCCGTTCACGAAATGTCCGAGCCTCATCGTGAGGAGGAGCACCATGTGAAACGTTCGAGTCTGGATCATCGTGCTCGGTGTGGGGTTAGGTATGGTGGGCTGCGCCGGAGGACCACAGCTCATTCCCGTGACCGATCCGACCGAGCGCCTGGAGTTTGAGGGGTTCTCCATCTTGCCTCCACAGGGAGACAACTGGTTCGTGGTTCCCAGCGCGCCTATCATATTCTCCGACGTACTTGTCCAGTTTTTCAAAAAGTCCACACCACAGTCGGGACCGCGTCAGCCTCTTGCGACAGTGAGCCTCGGTGCCGGACCAGGACCAGAAGGAAGCAGCGCGGAGCGTCTTTACAAACTTGGCGTAGAGTATTCAAATCAGCCAGACACGAGCCGTTTCCGGAGAATCTCATTCAATATTTCTCCCGACAGGACTCTAGCACTGGACTGCATGAGATTTGACTGGACAGCTGAGGCCCGGAATAACCCTAGATATCCAGGCTCTATCTTCATCATGGATCAACACGGCTTTGTCTGCCTCCATCCGGATTTGCCGCACCACTCCATCGAAATTTCATACGGCCAACGAAGGCTCCAAGAAGAACTGCCATTGTCCCTGGAAGCCGAAGGAGAACCCTTTGTGAAAAGCCTTCTATACAACAGAAAGCCAGACCACGCATCACCATAGACATGATATGTAAAAGGTACTGGGAGTCTTGTCAGCTGTGAATTGAGGTCAAGAATAATATATGAAACATGGACTCAGGGGGAGTGGTGGGGTGGGCAAGGAGAGATATTCTCCACGATTCAACTGACTTCCGTTGCCGCCGTGGGAGTGGCGAAGTGGACGACGCACTGACCATGCGAGGTGTCGAGCACAACGACCACGAGAAGCTGACAGTCCTGGAACTGGTGTTGCAGTTGCACGGCGAGTTCAGAAGAAGTCTGGAGCCGATCCGCGGTCACGGGCTGACCGGCTGTGGCTTCCCATGACGTAGCAACCAGAGACCAGCTCTAGGTCGAACGCTGCGCACGGTCCTAAACGTCTACCCCTAGCGGTGTCCGTGTTAGACACAGCTGTGTGATCTGCCGCTGCACGCCCGGGCGTATCTTGGTGAAAGCCAGGCCGAATTCCTGAGGACGGCTCCAGCGTACCGTTGCGCCTTCGATGGTGAAGGGGTTGCCTGCATCCTGCGAGAAGATACAACACTCCAACTCTGCTCCCACGGGGACGGCCACTAGACTCGTGACGCGACAGCCCCCAGGGGAGAGGTCTCGCAGCTCTCCATCACCTGTCACCCTCCGACCCTTTGATGAAAAGTGGCTCTGCAATCGGACTGCGACGCGAACATGTTGACGTGTGTCTCTGTTCCGATCTCTGGATGCCGGTGGGCTGCATCGCGTCGGCGTGAGCTTTCGCGCTCCACTCGGGTGATCCAGGTCTCGGAAACTGGGACTCTGTTTTTGGCCCCCTCGATGGTGCCCCAGCTTGTCCGCATACTGGCCGAATGATGTCCAGGCCTGTCCCAGCAGACTCAGCACCTGAGGCGTGAGTTGCCCCCCAAGTCTGAGCATGTCTCCGACCACGGACCCGGAGGCCGGTCGACGCCTAGGGAGCGGGTTGCGTCCCCCTGCGAGCAGATGCTTAATCCGCTGCGCCACGTCCTGGAACCCGGCGTCCGCTTGCCGGACCCAGCCATAGGCCTCCAGCGCTTCCGCATAGCGGCCAAGCGATTCCAAGGTCTGTCCCAACTGGTAGAGAAGGTGAACCGTTTCTTCGGATGAGAGCGTGGGGGCCGAGAGGGCTTGGCGAAAGGCCGCGGCGGCATCTTCATGGCGGCCCATGGCTCGGAAGCACAACGCTAGCTGCGCGTGGGCTTTCCCGGCATACTGCGGGTCACGGGCCGCGTGTCGGAAGTCGTCGAGCGCCCGGTCGTGCATTTTCATTTGCTTCAGCATCTGCCCGCGCTCATACCGCTCGCGTGCCGACATCTGTGGTTCCATGTGGGATCCTCCCGTTTGTGCAGTCTCAAGAGCCGATTAATGCTACATCGGAGCAAAAATAAGACCCCGCGGGAAACCCCGTGTTGCACCATGGAATTCACCCACTTGTGCGCTCTGGGAGGTGGACGAGTCAAAACAGGCTGCCCGAAAAGGTGCGCGCGGTAGGGTCGGCCGTACAATCTGTGGGGCAC
>JBDSOK010000270.1:0-7003 GCA_039914845.1 Nitrospiria bacterium
TTCTCGAGCGGAAACTTGCTGTCAACCGGGACCAGGCCCTGGCCCAAGCGGATCGCTGCGTCGACCGATTCGCCGCTTTTGAACTTATGTTGCAAGGTGAAATGAGTCGGCGGAAGAATCTGTCCCAGGAGATCGCCGAGGAATAGTTCACCTAATACGCCCCGCAATTTCGGCGCGCGCAGAATCTCCTGCAGGCTCGCAATATCTTTGCCCACGTCGAAGACGCGTTCGGTGGCCTTCGTCAACTCCCCCAGATTTTGCCGCACTTCTCCTACCACGCGCGCGGCATTGTCGAGTCGGGTGCCCATCTGCCCCGTCGCTTCCTGGACCTGCTTGCCGATGGTCATGAGCTGTTGATTGACCTGGGTCGTAATGAGGCCGAGCTGATTGTTGACCTGATTGGTGATCGATCCGAGCTGGCCGTTGACCTCCTGCGTCACCTGTCCCAAGCGGTCGTGCAGGAGCTTATTGCTCCCGGAGGATTCGGCAAGCTGGCGGGCAATGGCATCGAGCTGTTGCTGCAGGAGGGCGGCCGATTGATCGGGACGGCGACGAAGCAGGAAGACGACCCCCACAAGAACCGCCGCGAGGACGAGCGAAACGATGAGCCAGAGGCCGTCCATAGGCCGGGATCCTAGCATACGGCCCTCTCCAACACAACGCAGCCCGGCGCATCCGATGGCCGATCATCGCACCGCGTCAGCTGTGTTTTAAGACCGCCGCCATCAGGATGATCAAGATGCCCAGGACCAACGTGGCTTCTTGAAACGGGAAGTGATCGAGGGGTTTGCGGTGGCTGAGTTCTTTGAGGTGGAGGAGGTAGAAGGTCAGGAGGATGGTGAAGAAGAAGATCTTGAGCATCAGGGCGTTGAAGTAGACGGTGTTGAAGACGCCGCGGGTTTGTTTGGCGAAGTGGATGTTGATGCCGCCGGTGATCAGCAGCAGGGTCACGAACGCGCCGGACAGCTTTTGGAAGCGCGCGTGAACGGCGCGCAGGAACTCGCGGCGCACGTCCTTATTGAGGTGCCGCTGGGCCGCCGGGAGCAGGACGAGGCTGGAAAAGATCACGCCCCCGATCCAGATGAAGGCGGACATCAGGTGAATCCAAAAGTTGACGGTTTTAAAGATTTGGCCCGAGGAGATCACCGTGCGTCGGGCGCCTTCGTCGCATCCGATGGGATCAATCCTTGGAATCGGCCCAGGTCGAAGACCGGAGTTTCGTTGCCGAACGTCCGCTGACGCAGGGCCTCCATCAACTCCGGCGTGACGGCTTCAGCGCGTTGTTCGCGCGCGTACTTTTCCACCCGCTGCTTGACCATCTTCTGGAGGAAAAACGGCAGCCGGGCCAAACGCTCCAGCGCCGCCTCGCTCCAGGGCGGGGGAGGGCCGTCGAAGACCTCGACCAACGGCAGAATCTTCGCGCCGCCCTTGGGCGTGTAGTGGCACCAGAGGTCTTCGTCCAGGTAGTCCCCGTGCGAGGCGTAGGGTCGCGCGCGGCAGCCGCCGCAGAGTTCGCTATATTCGCAGTCGGCGCACTTGCCCTTCAATTGCGGCGCGCGGAGGTCGGCGAAGACCGGCGACTCGTTCCACAGCGTGTCGAAGCTCGATTCGCGGAGATTGCCGACTGAAAGCGGCATGAAGGGACAGGGCGTGAGATCCCCCTCCGGCGTGATACGCGCGTAGTGCGTGCCGGCGAGGCAGCCGCCACCTTCATAACCCTGGGCCTTGGTGATCGGCGATTCGGGGTTTCGCTCATAGGCGATGCGCTTGAAATGCGGCGCGCAGCGCGAGCGGACCAGCATGCCGGGGAATTTCGCCTGCACGTCGATCAAGTACCCCAGCACCTGTTCGTACTGCTCCGGTGTGATGTCCGACATTTCTTCGCCGCGTCCCGTGCAGACAAGAAAGAAGAGGTTGTACACCCGCGCCCCGGCCTTGAACGAAAAATCCATGATCGCCGGAATCTCATCGTAGTTCATGCTGCTGGCGGTGGTGTGGATCTGAAACTGGAGGCCGTTGCGGCGGCAGGCCTCGATGCCCGTGAGCGAGCCTTTGAGCGCGCCGGGCAAGCGGCGGAAGGTGTCATGATCGGCGTGGTTGAGCGAGTCGACGCTGATCGACACGCCCATCACGCCGGCCTCCAGCAACTCGCGGATCTTCTCATCGGTCAGCAATGTGCCGTTGGTGCCGACGACGACCATCATGCCCTTGGCCGTCGCGTAACGGGCGATCTGAGGCAGGTCGCGGCGCAAGAGCGGCTCGCCGCCGGTCAGCACCAAAATCGACGCGGGGTTCACGCGGACCATGTCGTCCACCACGCGGTAGCACTCCTCGGTCGTCAACTCGTCAACCGACCCCGCGTCCCGTTCACCCGCCGAGAGATAACAATGGGCGCAACGCAGATTGCAGCGCTTGGTGAGGTTCCACGCGATCAGGAACGGTTTGAACTCTTCCGCGGGGGCGCGGAAGAGCGGGAGATCGAGACCGGTGGTCATGCCCGTCTTACCCCGCCGTCGGCTGGGTGGATTCGACTTTCTTCGGCATGAACTTAGCCAAGATTTCTTCCATTTTGGCGGGGTTTTTCATCGCCTCTTCCATGGAGACCTTGGCGTGTTCGATGCCCTCGTTGCAAATTTCCAGCGTGATGGCGCGGACCCCTTTGTCACGCGCATGCTGCTCGACCATGCTCTTGGTGCAGTCCCGCATATATCCCGGGGGCACGCGCTCTATCCGCTGATTCGCGTCGCGGGTCCACTCAAATTCCGGCGGCGGCGCGGCGAGCTTCTCCTCGGCATTCCCGGCCAGCAACTCATCCTTCCAGCTGACTTCGGATGCGTATTCCATGATGACCTTGCTCGTAAAATCGGTGGTAATCGTTTTCAGCCCCATCTTGCGGGCCGATTTATCGATGATCGCCTTCGCTCGCCGCCGCATGTAGCCGGACGGGACCGCCTTCAGCCGTTCTTTGGCTTCGGCCGTCCACTCGATGACCACGTCGTCATAGGCAATCTCCACCTCGATGTTGCCCTCCGCCTTGGCGGCGGCCAGAATGATGGACTTGTCGATCAGCTTGAACGCCGCGCCCTCGGCCGGACAGATCGGACACTTCACCGGCTGCGATCCCTTGGCCAGATAGCCGCACTCGCCGCAGACCCAATACTCCAATTCCCGCCGCTGTTCGTAATTCAGCACGTCTGCGCCGGAACTGGCTGCGGCGGTATCGCCCATCAGCCCCATGATCTGCGCGCCCTGGGCGCCCATCAGATCTTTGACCACCTCGTCGCTCGCATCCATCTTGTCGCGATTGATCCCTGCGGCGTCGAGCGTTTTGCCCAGTCCCTTCATCGCGGCGACCGCCTCGGGCGGCAGGAGATGCCCCATCGCGGCGTCGACCACTTCATTACTGACGATCGTGTGGCCCTTCTCAACCGCGTACCGATAGATGGCGGTGCGGGCCACGCCTCGCGCGAAGGACGGCACCCGCTCCATGCGCTTGGCCGCTTCTTCGGTCCAGGCGATCGTGTACTGCGCCATCGTATCGATCGGCGGCACGTAGGTGCGGTTGGAGATCAGGACGTTGCAGGAGGCCAGGCGGAGCAGGTTCTCGCTGTTGCTGCCGATGTCCATCGTGTCGTCGCTGTGGACCCCGATGCGGCCCATCACCAGCAACCACGGCTTGCTCTTCTTCACGTATTGCATGCAGCGCTCGAAGGCCTTGCCGTCCAGCAAGGTGGTCTTGAGCGTCATGCCCTCGGCTTCGGCGATTTGCTTGGAGATATCCAAGTGGGCCTGATAGATCTTGGCGAGACCGCTGTCGATGATTTCTTCGTGGAGCTTTTCCTGCTCTTTAAACCGGAAGACTTTGCCCGCTTCCTCGGACAGGACGTCGGCGATGCTGTTGAACATCGCGTAATGAAAGTAGGGATCGAACGCGGAGATCGCCTCGACCGGCACTTGGAGCGCCTTCCCCAAAGCGAGTGCGGTCATGAGGCCGCCGTAGGAGTGTGGGCTGCCGTCGACCGCGACCACGATCGGTCCGTCGGGTTCGATGGTCTTGGGGTTGCGCATGACGAAGAAATCCGAGGTGTGAATGCGGCGGATGGTGCGTTCGGTCACGCTGCCGATCACGCTGTCGCGGACCGCGCCCACCCCCAGCGCGCCCATGATCACCAAGTCGTATTTGTGCGTGTTGATGTCCTCGACGATCACCTGAAAGTTTTTGCCTTCGAGGAACCGGCGCTCGAAGCCGACGTTGGCGCTCTTGCACTGGCGGTCGACCACATCCAAATAGCAATCGGTGATGATCTCCAATCCGCGGGTAATCAGCGAATCGTGAATGCGCCGCTGTCGTTCGAGTTCTTTCTCATCGTGGTACTCCTCGGGGAGCCCCGCTTCCATTTGCTTGAAGCGCTTATCGTGCATCTTGGCCGCGTAGGCGTGGCTGCCCACGACGGTGGCCCCGAAGTGCTGGGCCAGCTTGACGGCCAGATCGATGGCGCGATTGGAGTGATCGGAATTGTCTACCGGAACGTAAATGGTCTTATACATCGGATCTCCTTGAAAGCGGCGCCGCAGCACACACCGGCGACCGGCGAGCACATCCCCAAAAAAACGGCCCATTATAGAACGCGCGGGGAGGGAATGCAACGGAGGCGCCGCCAGCGATCGGACGGGAGGGCTTCGTCGCGCTTGTCAGGAGGCAGGGACCCGTTACACTCACGTCGATGGGGGAGCGGGAACCGAATGAGGCAAGACCGTAGCAGGAACCGATGAGGCGGGGCGCCGGGCACGAGTCCGAAGGCGCGACTCTTCCCGGAGAAGGCGACATTCAGTCGGCATGGGTCCTGGCACGTCTCTTGGCGATCATGATCGCCGCCCGGTTGGTCGAATCGTGGGTGGCGCCCCCATTAGAAGCCGCGCTCGGCGCCCACGGTCTGGCCGCCACGCTCCTTGAACTGCTCATCCTGTGCACGATCAGCGCGCCGTTCATTTCTCTCTGGGTCGTTCGCGAGAGCACGCGTCGCGTCGCCGCCCAGGCCCGCCTGGAACATACGGCGCTGGAGCAACGCTTAGCGCTGAAAAACTATCAGGAGCAACTGGCCCTTGCCGATTATGCCGAAACGGTCGTGGCGAGCGTGCCATCGGGCTTGGTGATGCTGACGCCCGAACTGCTGATCCGTTCGGTGAATCGTGCCTTTCGCGAGATGTTCGGGTTGGACGAGGCATCCGCGCTCGGTCAGCCGCTGGAGAAAATTCTGCCGGGAGTCAGTCCCTGGCGGCTTGTTGCCGAGGTGCTGGGGAGCGATCAACCCTCTCCCGCGATCAGCGTCGACGTTCCGGATCCTCAAGGCGCCCGCCACCTCCAATTGACGCTCACGCGATTGCGACATGCCGGCGATGCGAAACTGCTGCTGGTCATTGACAATGTGACCGAGCGCCGGCGGGCCGAGGCGGCCGTTCGCGAGAATAAGGAAGCCCTGCAGGATTTTCTGGACAACGCCTCCGATCTCGTCCAGGCCGTGACGGCCGACGGCCGGTTCGCCTACGTGAATCGAGCCTGGCTGCAAGCCATGGGCTACAGCCGGGACGAGGTGGCCTCGCTCACCGCGTTCGACGTGATTCACTCGGATCATCGGGACGTCTATCGCGAGGCGTTCCGGCGGGCGATTGCCGGCGAATCGGTCAAGTACATCGAGGTCGTCTTCCTCCGCAAGGACGGGCGGCCGATCACCGTCGAAGGCGGCATCGATGCCCGCTCAAAAGATGGTGAAGTGGTGACCCGGGCGATTTTACGCGACGTGACCGAACGGAAGCTCTCCGAAGATCGGCTCAACACCCTCGCGCACTACGATCCGCTGACCGGTCTCCCCAACCGGCTCTTATTTCAAGATCGCCTGAACCAGGCGTTGACCCAGGCGCGGCGCGATCATGAACTCGTGGCGTTGCTGTATCTGGACCTGGACCGATTCAAGGTCATCAACGACACCTTAGGGCACACGATCGGCGATCAGTTGTTGAAAACGGTGGCCCAGCGCCTGGTGGGCTCCGTCCGCGCCAGTAACGCCGTCGCGCGATTGGGCGGGGATGAGTTCACCGTGGTGCTGGGGCCGACCACGCCGGACGGCGCGGCGGTGGTCGCCCAAAAAATTCTGCGGGTGATTGCCCAGCCCATGGCCATCCAGGGGCACGACGTCTCCGTCACGTCCAGCATCGGCATCACGATGTATCCTGCCGACGGCAATGACCTGGAGGGTCTGCTCAAGAATGCCGATGCCGCGATGTATCGCGCCAAGGAGCGCGGCAACGGCTATCAATTTTTCGAAGCGGCCATGCATTCGCGGGCCGTGGATCGCCTCGCGCTGGAAACGAGTCTCCGGCGTGCGTTGGAGCAACAGGAATTCGTGCTGTTCTATCAGCCGCAGGTGGAGCTGGCGACCGGAGCCGTCGTGGGGGTGGAGGCGCTCATTCGATGGAATCGTCCCGGCGGGGATTTGTTGTTGCCAGCCGATTTCATCCTGCTGGCCGAAGAGACCGGATTGATCGTTCCGATCGGAGAATGGGTCTTGCGGACCGCCTGCGTCCAGAACCGCATGTGGCAGGATCAAGGGCTCCCGCCGGTCCGCATGTCGGTCAATCTCTCGATCCGGCAGGTGACGCACGCGGATCTTCCCGAGATGGTGCGTCGTGCCCTCAAGAACTCCAAGCTGGAGCCACACGACCTCGAACTCGAACTTACCGAATCCATTTTCATGCGCAATGCGGAATCAACCAGCGCGGCGCTCGACCCTCTCCACGCCATGGGGGTGACGTTGTCGATCGACGATTTCGGTGCGGGCTATTCTTCCCTGAGCTATCTGAAGCGGTTTCCGATCAGTGCGCTGAAGATCGGCCAAGGGTTTGTCCGAGACATCACCACTAATCCGGATGATGCGGCCATTGTCACGACCATCATCGCGATGGCCCATAGCCTGAACATGCGCGTGGTGGCCGAAGGGGTCGAGGA